>NZ_JBEXUS010000019.1:0-106211 GCF_040614455.1 Nocardia sp. NPDC005978 | reverse complement strand
CTCGTCTGCGTTCGGAACACCGCGCTCGGGCAACAACGAATCCCCGACCATCCCGCACCCCCGTGCTGAACACGAGTAGGCGCTGAAAGAACCGTCCTGGGCCGCGGCGGATACCGGCCCGGCGCTCGCCGGCGGGCTGATGGGCGGCACCGCGTACACCTCCGGCTCCTCGCGCAGGGCGGCGAATCCCGCGAGCAGCACGGCGAGCGCGGCCACCACCGCCAGCACCACGACCCCGCGCGGCCCCGGATCCCACCGCGTCCCCCGGAAGCGCTCCGGTACCACGCGCTCGTACCAGGGCACGGCGCCCCCGCCGACCCCGGACAACCAGGCGGGAGAGCACAATCCACCCGGATCCCGTGCCTCCCGCGCCCCGCTGGCCCGGGGCGCTCGATGATCGAGCCGCGCCGTGTGCCCGGACAGCTCACGTTCATCGGACGTCTCGTAGGCCCCGCCCGGCGGCCGCGGGTCACGCGCCGGCCGCCGCGCACCCGCGGGCGTGCGGTGCGACCGCCCCGGGGCGAATCCGTCCGCCGCGCGGTCTCCGGATTCACGGCCGGACGTCTCGGCCGAATCCTCGTCCCAGCGAGACCCGCTGCGCGCCCGCGGATCAGGCGGGGCGTCGGATTCGGGGTCCGAGAGAGCGTCGAGCCTGCGGCCCGCGGGAGAGTGTTCGTCGATGCGTGTCATGCGGGCGACGGTATGCCTCGAGCCCGAACCCACCGGTGCGCCGACCTGGGGTTTCAGCGCGCCTGTGGATAGCGAATCCCGTTGTGGAAAGCCAGATTTTGACGCGGGTCACGCCCGCCTCCAACCGCTGTGATCAGCGGTTTCGCCGATCACCCACAGCCACCGGGCACGACCAGCGCCCCCACCGCGCCCATTCCCAGATGCACGCCCAGCGCGGGCCCGAACTCGCTCACGATCAGCTCGCGAATCCCCGGAACCAGATCCCGCAGCTGCCCCGCGATGGTGTTCGCCGCCTCTTCCGCCCCGAGGTGCTGCACCGCGACCGCGGCTCCGTCCTCGCCCGCCGCGTCCACCGCCGCCGCGACCAGTTTCGCGAACGCCTTGGACCGTGTCCGCGCCTTCTCCCGCAGCTCGATGCGCCCGTCGACGATCTGCAGGATCGGCTTGGTCACCAGCTCGGTGCCGAAAAACGCCGCGGCACTGCTCAATCGCCCGCCCCGGCGCAGTTGCTCGGTCCGGTTCACCACGATGAACGTGCGCCCGCGACTGGCCGCGGACACCGCGGAGTCGTACACCACGTCCAGGGGCGCCCCGGTCCGTGCGCGCCGCGCCGCCGCCAGTACCGGGAACCCGGTCCCGAGCCCGGCGCTGAGCGAATCCACCAGCCGCACCCGGTCGGCGGCGTCCATGTCCCGCACCGCCGTGCGCCCGGCTTCCCAGGTCCCGGACAGCTGCCGCGAAATATGCACGGCGACAACGCCGTCGCCGCCGCTCATGTCCAGCGCGCGTTCGTACGCCGAACGCAGATCACCGGGCGAGGCCCCGGAGGTGGTCACCGCGGAAGAGCTGTAGTCGATCTCGCAATCGTCCACGCCCTCGCGGATCTCACGATCGTCGACCAGCACGTGCAGCGGCACCGTGAGCACGCCCAGGTCGGCGGCGAGGTCGGCGGGCAGGCTGGCCGACGAGTCCGTGACAACCACGACGGCCATCCGCTAGCGAACCTCTCTCATGCAGTCTTGCCCTCGCGCACCGCGACCTCGGACAGCACCTTCACCATGGCGCGGGCGACGGCGCTGTGCCCCTCCCAGCCCCAGTGAATCCCGTCGGGATTCGCCTCACCGTGAAAGACGTTGTCCCGCACGGCTTCACCCAGGTCGACCAGCGGAACCGATTTGTCCCGCGCCCAGTCGCTCACGGCCCGCACCATGGGCTCGCGCCCGGTGTGCACGCGCGCGTACGCGTCGCACCGATGCACCGACGGCAGCACCGCCACCATCGGCAGCTCCGGCCGCAACCCGGCCAGCGCGTTGCGTGACTGTTCGAGGTAGTCCACGCTCACCGCGGGCGGCAGCGCCACCGGCCACCCGAGCGGAGAAAGCTTGGGCTGCAGCCAGTTATAGGCCTCGCGGACCCGGCGGCGAGCGCCGGCCGGCCGCACGTAGCGGATGAGTTCGCGCAGCGCGGTCGGCAAAGGCGAAGGCAGGGAATCCATTCCGGCGGTCGCGAAGACCACCGCACCGGCGCGCGGCACGCTCGCCCACACGCGCGGGTCGCCGATCAGCGCCCAGTACGCGTCCCGGCAGGTCCAGCCGATCCGCGCGACCAGCTCGACATCCCAGCCGAGTTCGGCGGCAACGAGATTGGGCCAGATTCGCGGGTGATCCGCGGACAGCCCGCCCTTGGGCCCGAAGTAGGACAGCGAGTCACCGATCACCAGCAGCACCGGGCGCGGACCGGGTTCGGCCGCGCTCTCGGGCTCGGGCGCGCCGCCGAACAACGCGTCCGGCGCGTGCCGGACGTTTGTCACCTCCGACGCCTGCCGCAGCAGTTCGTCGGAGACTTGCCGTTCACCGGCGGTATCACTGGACATCGGGGGCTACCTTCGCGACCGCGTTCCACACATCGAGCCGCCAGCCGGGCCGGTCCATGCTCGGACCGTGGCTGGTCAACTGCACCCAGCTGGTATTGGCCAGCCCGCCCAGGGCGGGCCAGTTCACGGGCGGGAGGTCCAGGATCGCCGCGGTCAGTGCCGCGATCAGGCCGCCGTGCGCGACGAGCACGATGGTATTACCGGGCCAGTCGTGGCGCTCGGTGAAGAACTCGTGCACCACGGGCAGCGCGCGGGCGCCGACCTCCAGCTTGGATTCGCCGCCGGGCGGGGTGAAGGTCGGATCCATGCGCCATTCCTTGCGCGCACCGGGATACAACGAGTCCACCTCGTGGTGGGTCATGCCCTCCCACTGCCCGAGATCGGTTTCACGCAGCCGGGTGTCGGTCACCACCGGCAGTCCGGCGTGGTCGGCGACGGCGAGCGCGGTGTCGTGCGCGCGCCGCAGATCCGAGGAGACGATGTGGATGACATCGCTGGTGGCCATGTCGGGGGCGCAGTCCTTGGCTTGACGGCGGCCCAGTTCACTGAGTTCGGTATCGATCTGACCCTGCATGCGGTCGCCGGCATTCCATTCGGTCTGCCCGTGGCGCAACAGAATCAGCCGGCGGACGCCGGCGAGCTTACTGGCCACTACTCGTCTCCGGCCTCGTCGTTCGCTTCGGCCTCGACCTTGGCGCGCTGTTCTTCGATGCCCTCGATCGGAATCTGCGGGCAGTCCTTCCACAGGCGCTCGAGGCCGTAGAAGTCGCGTTCGTCGTTGTGCTGGATGTGGATCACGATGTCGACGTAATCCAGCAGCGCCCAACGGCCTTCGCGGGTGCCCTCGCGACGCACCGGCTTGTATCCGGCGTCGCGCAGCTTGTCCTCGACGTTGTCGACGATGGCGTTGACCTGGCGCTCGTTCGGCGCGGACGCGATCACGAAGCAGTCCGTGATCACAAGCTGTTCGGAGACGTCGAGGACGACGACTTCCGCGGCCAGCTTCTCGTCGGCCGCCAAGGCCGCCACCGTCGCCATCTTGACCGCTTCGACTGATGCGCTCACCCTGCCGCCACCTTCCCATTGCTGTGCGACACGTAGAGGTGCCGCTTCGATATGTACTGCACGACGCCATCCGGGACGAGATACCACACCGGCCGGCCCTCGCTCGCCCGCTTCCGGCATTCGCTCGAAGAGATGGCCAGGGCGGGGATTTCGATCATGGTGACGGCGTCGGCGGGGTGATCACGGAGATAGTCGGCCAGGTGGTCGATGTTCAATTCGTACCCCGGACGGCTGACCCCGACGAATTTCGCCAGTTCGAACAGTTCGGACCAATCCTGCCAGGTGAGGATGCTGGCCAGCGCGTCGGCTCCGGTGATGAAGTACAGATCCGCGTCGGGATACTGTTCGCGCAGCTCACGCAGGGTGTCGATGGTGTAGGTCTTCTTGCCGCGCTCGATGTCGGTCCGGCTGACGGAGAAGCTCGGGTTCGACGCGGTGGCGATGACGGTCATCAGATAGCGGTCTTCGGCCGGGCTGACGAGCCGGTCGGCCTTCTGCCAGGGCTGCCCGGTCGGGACGAAGATGACCTCGTCGAGTTCGAGGGTGTTCGCGACCTCGCTGGCGGCAACCAAGTGCCCGTGATGGATGGGGTCGAAGGTGCCGCCCATCACCCCTAGCTTGCGGCGCCCTGTCGTATGCACGAATAGCGAGCTTACCGGGGGCAACCGCCGGAACGTCGTCCCGGCGGTTGTCATTTTTCGGTTGTGGGTTCGGTTGTGGGTGGGTCAGGCGGTGAGCGCGGCCTTCATGTCGGGCTTCAGGACCTTGTCCAGGGCCTGCCACGGGACGGTGATCATGATGTTCCCGGCGGCGTGCGAGGCGATCTCGCCGAAGTAGACGCGCAGGCCGTCCTTCGCCACCGCCCAGTGGCGGTAGTTGTCTTCCTTGGGGAGCAGGGCGTCCTTGTAGTAGGGCTCGCCGTCGGTGGCCTTGGGCACCAGGATCGCGGCCTGCTGCTGCAGGACCGAGAGTCCGCTGTCGACATTGGTGAACAGGTCGCGGAGCACGAGGGCCTTGCCGGTCTCGGTGCGGGTGTTGTGGGTGATGAAGTCCTCGTACGGGTGCGCCGCGCCCTCGTTGTAGATGCTCACCGAGAACTTGGTGCTGAGCACCTGCTGGTTGGTGTAGACGTAGTTCGTCCCGGTCTTGACGTCCACGTGGTCGCCCGCCCGGGCGATGTAGATGTCGGCCGCGCGGCGGACCGAGCGGTTGAAGACGTCCCGGGCCTGAAGGTAGGCCCCGTCGACCCCGTCGATGTCGAATCGCGGTACGTCGACCTTGTAGTTGTATCCCTCGAGCGTGTACGTGCTCGACCGGAATCCGACGATGATGTCGCCCTTGGCCACCACGCTGACCGCGCCCAAGGTGAGCGCCGCCAGCACCATGGCGAGTAGAAGATGAACGGTCTTACGCTGCTGCCCCATGTCGCTCTCCGAAATCGCAAGCTGCCGGGCTGTTCCCGGCGTTGCCACCACTGTCGCGACACCCGCCAACGGTTCCCTAACGACCGACCAACGGGCGCGGGTCACCGATCGTGACGCCGAGGCCGGCAAAGCCCGCGACGCCGTGGCCGCCGGCTCGTCAGCCGGGGATCGGGGGGTTGGTCCTGGCCACCGGGGGCGTGCGGCGGTAGCGGCCGGGGGCGATCCCGTACTCGCGTTTGAAGGCGGCCGCGAAGGCGAACTCCGAGGTGTAGCCGACCCGGCGGGCGATCTCGTGGAGCGGGGCGTCGGAGCCGTGCAGCAGGCGGCCGGCGGTGGCCAGGCGCCACCAGGTCAGATAGGTCAGGGGCGGCTGGCCGACCAGGGATTGGAAGCGGCGGGCGAAGGCGGCCCGGGACAGTCCGGCCTCGTCGGCGAGGGTCTGCACCGTCCACGGCTCGCCGGGGGCGCGATGGATGGCGCGCAGGGCGGCGCTGATGTCCGGATCATTCAGTGCCGCAGCCCATCCGGTGACTTCCGCGCCGGCGGGGCGGTCCTCGAACCAGGCGCGCAGCAGGTACAGCAGCAGCATGTCCAGCAGGGCTCGGACGATGATGTCCGCTCCCAGCCGGGGGTTGGCCACCTCGGCGCCCAGCAGTTCTATCGCGGAACGCAGTTCGGGGTGCCTGCCCAGCTCGGCGGGGAGGTGGATCACCTCGGGCAGATCACGCAGCAGCGGATGCACTCGCTCGGGGTCGAGTTCGTAACCGCCGCAGAGGGTTACCGTCGCCTGGCCGTCGCGGCCGACGAAGTCCGAGACGAACAGGTCGGTGTCTTCGACGGGATCGCATCGGGGTTCGGCGAGCGGGGTGGTGAGCTCGTCGGCCAGTCCGTAGCTGTCACCGTGTGGGAAGAACGCCACGTCGCCGACGTTCAGGGTGATCGGATCCCCCTGCGGCGGAAAGAGTTTGCACGAGCCGCGCAGGACGACCTGGAATCCGGCCGCGCCCGCACGACCGGGAAACCGCTGGCCCCAGGGGGCACGCCATTCGATGCGCGCCGAGCTGGCGCGCCCGGTGCGCATACTCGCGACCACATCACTGAGAACATCCACTCGATCAGGATACGTGGAGACTTTGACGTATAAAACAAAGATATCAACGCATTGTTCGTCTCGAAAGCGGCAAATACCGTCGGTATCAGCCGAACGAGAGGACACACCCGAATGTCTACACAGCCCGCGCCCGCCACCCCGGTCGTCACCATGCGAGCGGCCCGCATCCACGATTACGGCGCGCCCGACGTCATCGCGGACGACGTGGTTCCGGTGCCGCACCCCGGCCCCGGAGAGGTGCTGATCCGCGTCGCCGCAACCTCTTTCAACCCTTCCGAGGCGGCGCTGCGCTCCGGCGCGCTACGACATGTCCTGCCGCTGCCGCTGCCCTACACGCTCGGCTGGGATGTGGCCGGAATCGTCACGGAAGTCGGCCCGGGCGTCACGACGTTCGGCCCGGGCGACCGGGTGATCGCCCGGTTGGATACCGGCGGCGCGGCGGCCGAGTACGTCGCGGCCGCCGCCGATCTCCTGGCTCCGGCTCCCGCGGGCCTGCCGCTGACCGACGCGGCCGCGATTCCGGTGGCCGCGCTGACCGCCTGGCAAGCGGTCCACGAACACGCGGAAGTGTCACCCGGACAACGTGTCCTGATCAACGGCGCGGGCGGCGGCGTCGGCGGCTTCGCGGTCCAGCTGGCCAAGCGCGCCGGCGCGCGGGTCCTCGCCACCGCGAGCGCACGCAGCGCCGCCGCGATCCGCGAGCTCGGGGCCGATCGAATCATCGACTACACGGCGCAGCCGCTACCCGCCGACTTGGACGCGGTCATCAACCTGGCCGCCCTCACGCCCGGCGCGGCGTCCGCCCTGACACCCCTGATCCGCCCCGGCGGTCGCCTGGTATCCATCGCGACCCCGATCCCCGCCCCCGCCGCCGTCCACTTCGTAACCCGAAACGACGCAGCCCAATTGGCGCGGATCAGCGCGCTGGTCGGGTCGAAACACCTCCGGGTCGACATCGCCGAGTCCCGCCCCCTGCGCGACCTGCCCGAGATTCACCGCCGCAGCGAGGCCGGCCTGACCCGCGGCAAAATCATCCTCCACCCCTGACCCCGGCCCGCGCGTGATACCCGGCCACCAGCGCCACCGGTAGGCCGAAACATTCGGGGCGAGTTCGAGACCCGCCCCGAGCGTCCCGGTGGATTACGTGTGCGCGGCGCCGTCGATGCGGATCTCCGTGCCGCTGATGAAGCGGCCGTCATCCGAGACCAGCATCGCGATCACGCCGGCGACATTCTCCGGGCCCGCCATCTCGGCCGGATTGTCCTGCGGGACAACGGCGATGAGGCGCTGGAACAGGGACCAGTCCGAATCCTGGGGCAGGTAGCCGGGAGTCGCGTCGGTGATGCCGGACTTGATGCCGCCGGGGGCCACGCTGACGGCGCGCAGGCCCTGCTTGCCGTACTCCAGAGCCAGGACGTGGGTGAGGGTTTGGATGCCGCCCTTGCTGGCGGAGTAGGCGGCCATGTAGGGGTGGGCGAAGTTCGCGGAGGTGGAGCTGAAGTTCACGATCGTGCTGCTGGAGTTGGCCAGCAGGGCGGGCAGGGCTTCGCGGATCACCAGGAAGGTGCCGGTGAGGTTGACGTTGATGATCTGGTTCCACAGGTCCAGGGAGGTCTCGTGGGTGTGCGCGGCGCGCAGGATGCCGGCGGCGTTGACCAGCGCGTCGAGGCCGCCGAGGGTGTCGATGGCGCTCTTGACGCCCGCGATGACGCCGGCTTCGTCGCCGATGTTCATCTCCAGGGCGGTGAAGCGGGCATCGGTGCCCGCCTCGGCGGCGTTCTTGCCGGTCAGGGCGAGGCCCTCGACGTTGACATCCGCGCCGACGACGATCGCGCCCTCGGACAGCAGACGAAGGACGGTGGCCTGGCCGATGCCGGAGCCCGCGCCGGTGACCAGGATGCGGCGCTGTTCGAGACGGTTCATGAGATCTCTTCCTCGACGTTGAGTGCTTTAGTGACACAATATGCCATAAATGGCACACCGCGCCACAAAATCTTTGCTGCTCTGTAGAGTGCGGCTGTGACCAGCGACCGAACCACGGCCACGCCCGGCCCCGGACGTCCCGCCCTCAGCGAAACCCGCCGCGCGGCCACCCGCCGCCAGGTGGCCCTGGTCGCCGCCCGACTCTTCGCCGAAAACGGCTACGCCGCAACCACCGTCGAGGAAATCGCCGCCGCCGCGGGCATGGGCCTGCGCACCTTCTACCGCTACTTCCCCGCCAAGGAGGACGTGGTCGCCCCGCTCCTGGCCGCCGGAACCACCGCCTGGGCCGACGAATTGGCCGCCTGTCCCCCCGATCTCCCCCTCCGCGAGGCCCTGGCCCGCTCCTACCGCTCCGCCACCGCCTACGCCCTCACCGAGGCCGGCATCCCCGACACCCTCCTGCACCCCGTCCTACGCGCGGTGACCGAACTCCCCGCCCTCCGCTCCACCTGGCTCCGCGTCCAACAGGACGCCGAAACCCGCCTGATCCCGATCATCGCGACCCGCACGAACCGCTCCCCCACCGACATCTCCGTGGCCCTGACCGCCGCGATGGCCAACACCGCGGTCCGCCTCGCCACCGAGCACTGGGCCGCCACCACCGGCGAGACCTCCCCCGCCGACGTGGTCGACACCTACCTGACCCACCTAGCCGAGGGAACACTGCTCTAGACCAGGCCCGGATCTCACTCTCCGCCCTGTCGTGACGCGGCCGACGGCGCGGACTTTCCGCTCCGGAGGTGTCTGACCGCAAGCGCCCCTACGGATTCGGGCCGCGAGCCTCGGCCTGCCATGCGGAGACCTTCGTGAGGGTCAGTGGGTCGACCGCCCGTGCCCCGGAGACGTAGAGCGCCCACCACAGTTCCTCGCAGGCCGGGTGGGGCTCGCCGAGGGTGTCCGCCCAGACCGCGACGGTTCCGTCCGTGCGGAGCGTCAGATCCCACCACGACCATTGGCGGCGGGTCGGGGCGAAGCAGCCGACCCACTCCCGGATCGTCCAGGGTTCCTCGGCCCGAGCCTCGGAGTAGCGGCGGTTGGCCGCGTAGGCGACCTCGTCGAAGCGTGTGAACCACGGGGGTAGTGGGTCCAGGCCGGGGGGATCGTCGGTGGAGTCCGTGACCGTCAGGGCCGCCGAGATCAAGTGGCGTAGCCGGGTCGCGTACTCCGGCGGGGCGATCGCGGGGTGTACGACCAGTAGCGCGAGCGGGTCGCGCGGGACGCCGTCCGGTCGAGTGAATACGCGTCGCTTCTCCGAATCGAGTTCTGCTGCCACAACTTCCGCCCCCTTGGAAAGTCTCGGTTACGAGCCGGCGACGGCTGTGTCCTCCATCGCCAACGCCACGGCGACCGGAATCCCCCGCCGCTCGGCCAGATTCAGCCGCTCCCGGACCTCGAACAGGGTCCGCGGGCGATACCCGGGACCCTGACCACAGCATCCGCCGTGAAAGGTCAGCCCGGAGCCGAGCACCGTCGTGAGCACCCGCCACCCGGCCCCGTTGAGCTTACGCGGCACCGCGAGATGCGAACCGGCGTCGATCATCCCGCGACGACACCGCGGGCACCGCGCCGACGACCGGGATGCGGGCAGCTTGACCGACACCCGACAGTCCAGGCACACCCGGTGGGAGGTGTTCGGATAAATGCACACGGCCGCAGGGTACGAACGCGGGAGCCGGTGCGTCGAACCATTTTCGACGCGGCACAACGGCCCGATACCCAAGCCCGTCAGCGGATTCGCGCACCTCGGTCGCGAGCCGCACGCACGCGCCACAGGCTCAGACCTTCTGACGCCGATACTCCCCGAAGAAGATAGCCACCGTCACCACCAGCCAGCCCGCGACGTACCAGGCCGCCCGCGCGGGAGCCCAATTGTCCAGCAGCAGAGCACCGGCGAAGACCGCCAGGCCGAGTGAGAGGGCTGCGGGCCGGAACCAGCCTGTCATCGTGGACTCCTTCGCCGGGGCGGCACACCGAGGCGATGCGGAGGCACCCGCACCGGAGCGGTGTTCCAGCTCGAATCTGCTTCCTACATCGTACTTTCGGGGTCCGACAAACGTCATCCTCCGGAATCGGGTCCATCAGCGGACTCCGCCGGTGTCCGGCACCGGAACAATGGCGGAGACCGCTGAGCCGAAGGGCAAGGCGGCGAGTCGGATACATCCATTCATCACGGTCTTCCTCCACCCCCCGCGACGGAGTATGAAACTGACCGGCTCGGTGGTCGAACTCGAGACTCTCTGCCTACAGCCTACTTTCGAGGTCCGACCGCTCCGGGTGATGATCCACGACGTGGTGCGGTCTCAGGGCTCGCGGGTCCAGAGGGTGGCGGTGAGCTCCCGGAGTTGGGTGTCGTCGGGGACATCGGCGGTCACTCGGAAATAGACCACGGCGTTCTTGCTCGTGATCGCGCAGTACTCGGCTCCGACGGGGAGGAGGGCAGTCGACTTCGGCATCGGCTGTTCCAAGGCGTCGGTGCGGCAGCCTTCGGGGGTCGCGCCGGACACCGACAGACCGAGGGCCTGGCCCGCGCCGGTCGTCAGGGCGCCGCCGCAGCCGATCTTTACGGTCAGATCGGTGTCGCGGGTGGTCGTAGGCTGCCCGGCGGGCAGGTCGAAGTCGACGCCGGACTGGGCGCAGGCGGTCGTCGCGGCGGGAATGCTGAGCGCCCGGTCGGCGTAGACCTCGTTCCAGCCGGGGAAGCCGGCGGGCGCCTCGGTGGTGGGCACGGGGACGACCACCGGCAGCGGCAGGCTCGCCACCGTCGTGGTGGACGTGGGGGCCGCGACCGCGGCATCGTCATTGGACTCGATCGCGACGATGCCGAGCAGAATGCCGAGCAGGCTCACGAACGCCAGGACCGCCGCGGCGAGCGCCGTGCGCAGCTTGGTCGTCGACGAGGGGGGCGTCGGCTGTCCGGAACCCAGGCCGGGCGGCAGCAGCGGACTGCTCGGGCTCGGCGGAGCGGGCGGGGACGGGTAGGGGCTCATGCGGTGGGATCTTTCCGTCGAAAAGTCAACGGGGTCAACACTCTCATGACAAATGCCGTGATGGCCCGATTCGGCGTGCCCGAAATGAGTGGACAGCCGGTCCGGGCGGCCCGCACGATACGGCGATGACGTTCGATCTGCGCACGGCAGACCTAGAGGTGATCAACAGCGCGACCAAGTACCCGTCGATCCCGACCTATCACCGGCTCGGGGAGCGCGGGGCCCTGACCGACGCCGTCACCGAGTTCTCCGGGCCCGTCATCGGAACGGAGAAGGTCGACGGCAGCAACTCGCGGATCATCTGCCTGCCCGACGGCGCCTGGCTGCTCGGCAGCCGGGAGGAACTGCTGTGCGCCAAGGGTGATCTGATCGGCAACCCCGCGCAGGGCATCGTGGCTGCCCTGCGCGGGGTGGCCGACGCGCTGGCGGCCCCGGACGACACCGTGCGCGTGTACTTCCTGGAAACCTACGGCGGCAAGGTGACCGCGGCGAGCAAGCAGTACACGGGAAATCTGACGGTCGGCTACCGGCTGTTCGACGTGGCCGTGCTGCCGGGTCACGCCGAGCTGTTCGCGCGCCCGGTCAAGGAGATCTCGGCCTGGCGCGAGGCCGGTGGCCAGTCGTTCGTCGGCGAGGCCGAATTGCGCGCGGCCGCGACGCGAGCCGGGGTCGAGCCGACCCCGCGCCTGTTCACCCTCGACGGTGCGGACCTGCCCAGGGAGCTCGGCGCGACCCGCGACTTCCTCACCGAGCACCTGCCCGAAACCCGGTGCGGCCTGGACGAGAAAGCGGGCGGTCGGCCCGAAGGGATCGTGCTGCGCACCCCCGACCGGTCCGTGATCGCCAAGGCCCGCTTCGAGGACTACGAGCGCACCCTGCGCCGACAGCGCTCGGCCCGGTAGCTCCCCGACACGACCGCGAGCGGCCCGTGCCGTACGGAGCGTTCCGCGCGGCGCGGGCCCGTCTCACACCCGGGGCCGCTTGGCTTTCGGCAGCTTGGCGACGATGGTCTCGTACGATCCATCGATCAGTTCCCGCAGCTCGTCCTCGGGAATCTTCCCGCCGAGTTTGATGCTGTTCCAGCCGTACCGCCCGATGTAGGCCGACACCGACACGTCCTCGGGGTACACCGCGATCAGCTCGTCCGCCTCGGCCCGCGTCCCGCACTGCAGACCGATCGCGTCACCGTTGCCTAGGAAGGCGAAGATCTTGTCGCCGACCTTCGCGACGATATCGCCCTCCCACGGTTCGTCCTGCCACGCACCGGGTTTGGCCAGGCAGTAGGCGAGTACATCCATGGCGCGCTCCTCGAATCAGATGGGCAGCAACCGCCCGACAACCGCGGTCAGCTGCCGAGCCGAACGGCATTCGTGCATCTCGATGATCTCGGCGTACTTCTTGGCCGCCGAATCCCCGGTGCCCCACATCTTCTCGGCCTCGGGGTTGAGCCAGTACGCGTGCTTGGCGACGCCGACCAGCTGACGCAGGGTGTCCAGGGCCGGATCACGGTAGTTGGTGCGGGCGTCGCCCAGGATCAGCAGCGAGGTGCGGCTGGTGACCGCGTCGGGGAACTGCTCGGCGAAACCCTCCAGGGCGGAACCGTAGTCGGAGTGCCCCTCGATGCCGACGACCTTCGCCTCGGTGAAGATGCGGCGGGTGATCTGGTCCAGCGGGGTGGTGGCGTCGAACAGCTGGGTCACCTCGTCGACCCGATCCACGAAGGCGAAAATCCTCACCCGCGAGAACTGTTCGCGCAATGCGTTGACAAGCACCATGGTGAAGCTGGAGAACCCCGCGACCGAACCCGAGATGTCGCAGATCAGAATGAGATCAGGCCGGCCCGGCCGCGGCTTGCGCGTCACCAGGTTGACCGGCACACCGCCGGTGGACATGGACTTGCGCAGCGTCTTGCGCAGATCGATCTCCCCGCGCCGCGCCTTGCGCCGCCGGGAAGCCAAGCGGGAGGCCAGGATTCGCGCCAGCCGCTGACTGCTGCGGCGCAGATCGTCGAGCTCGTTCTGGGAGATGCGCAGGAAGTCCGCGTCCTCGGCCTGGCGGGCCACGCCGTAGTTCGCGACCCGTTCCCGGCCGATGCGCTCGGCGACCCGGCGACGGGTCTCGGCCTCCACGGTGCCCCGGAACGACTTGATGCGCTGACGCGCGGTGCGGCGGGCGACCTCGGTGTCGAAGTCGGAGTTGTCCATTCCGGCCGCGAGCCCGGCCAGCAGCTTGGCGACCAGCAGTTCGGGCTGCAGATCCTTGAGCGTCTGGTAACTGGAGAAGGACGGCCCGCCCGCGGCCTGATACTGCCCCATCTGCTCGACCATCTGCGCGGCCAGCGCCTGGAGCTGCTGCTCCTGTTCGGGCGAGGGCTCCTGCAGGAGCAGCTCGGCCAGCATCTGCCGCAGCTCGATGATGTTCACCGAACCGTCGGGCTTGTAGGGGATTTCGACCTCGGCGGCCCCGATGCGCTCTCCCAGCGCGGCCGGGAACCACAGGTCGAAGAGTCCGTCGTAGGTGGCGCGCTGGGTGGTCCGGCGCAACAGCGCGCAGGCCAGGCCCTCGCGCAGCACCTCCCGATCCATCAGGTCCAGCACGGTGATCACCTGTGCGGCGTCCACCGTTTCGGACGGCCCGACCGGGATTCCCCTGGCGCGCAAGGCTTCCACGAAACCCACCAGGTGCCCGGAGAACCCGTGCTCGGCCGTGGGGCCGGGCACCGCGGCGACCGGTCGCGGCGCGGGCGCGCCACCGCCGGTGACCGCGCGCACGGCCGCGGAGACGAAGCCCCGGGGCGAGGTGGAACCGCCGCTCATGGCCTCAGGCCAGCTTCAGCTCGGACTGCGCGCGCAGGTGATCGGCCTGATGCTTGAGCACCACGCCGAGCGTGGCGCGCACGGTCTTGTCGTCGAGATCCTTTGCGCCCAGCGCGATCAGCGTGCGCGCCCAGTCGATGGTCTCGGCCACCGACGGCAGCTTCTTGAGTTGCATGCCGCGCAGCACGTGCACCACGCGCACCAGCTGGGCCGCCACCGCGGGCTTCAGCTCGGGCACCCGGCTGGCCAGGATCCGGCGCTCGAGATCCTCGTCCGGGAAGTCGATGTGCAGGTACAGGCAGCGGCGCTTGAGCGCTTCGGACAGCTCGCGGGTGGCGTTGGAGGTGAGCACCACGAACGGCTTGCGGGTCGCGGTGATCGTGCCCAATTCCGGCACGGTGACCGAGAAGTCGCTCAGGATCTCGAGCAGCAGGCCTTCGATCTCGACGTCGGCCTTATCGGTCTCGTCGATGAGCAGCACGGTCGGATCGCTGCGCCGGATGGCGGTCAGCAGCGGGCGCGAGAGCAGGAACTCCTCGGTGAAGACGTCGGATTTCGTTTCCGCCCAATCATTCTCCGAAGACGCCTGAATGCGCAGGATCTGCTTGGCGTGGTTCCACTCGTACAGCGCGCGGGCCTCGTCCACCCCCTCGTAGCACTGCAGGCGCACCAGTTCCGCGCCCGCGACCTGGGCGACGGCCTTGGACAGCTCGGTCTTGCCGACGCCGGCCGGACCCTCGATGAGCAGGGGCTTGCCGAGCCGGTCGGCCAGGAAGACCGACGTGGCGGTGGCCTTGTCGGCGAGATAGCCGGTGCCGGCCAGGCGCTCGATCACATCGTCGACCGACGAGAAGATCGGCTCCTGAATCGGTGCTGCTGAAGGAGCCACGGGTGCTGCCCTTTCTTCGAAAAGCGTTTAGACGGGCCGGATCTGGCCGTCGCCCCACACGATCCACTTGGTGGAGGTCAGTTCCGGCAGGCCCATGGGGCCGCGGGCGTGCAGCTTCTGGGTGGAGATGCCGATCTCCGCGCCGAAGCCGAACTGCTCGCCGTCGGTGAAGGCGGTGGAGGCGTTGACCATGACCGCGGCGGCGTCCACCCGCGTGGTGAACGCGCGGGCGGCCCGGAGGTCCGCGGTGACGATGGCCTCGGTGTGGCCGGTGCCCCAGTGGTTGATGTGCTCGACGGCCGCGTCCAGGTCGTCGACGACCTTCAGCGCGATGTCCAGCGAGAGGTATTCGTCGGCCCAGTCGGTGTCGGTGGCCGGTACCAGCCCCGGCAGATCCCCGTGGATGGTGACGCCCGCGCCCTCGAGCGCCGCGCGCAGCCGGGGTACCGCGGTGTCGGCGATGGCGGCGTCGATCAGCACGGTCTCGGCGGTGTTGCACACGCTCGGGCGGCGGGTCTTGGCGTTGAGCAGGATGCTCTCGGCCATGTCCAGGTCGGCGTCGCGATGCACGAAGACATGGCAGTTGCCGGTGCCGGTCTCGATGGTCGGCACCAGCGCGTCGCGCACGACGGCGTTGATGAGCCCGGCGCCGCCGCGCGGAATGACCACGTCCACGAGCCCGCGGGCCTGGATCAGATGGGTGACGCTGGACCGGTCGTCGGCGGGCAGCAGCTGCACCGCGTCGGCCGGGAGCCCTTGCGCGCCGAGCGCTTCGCGCAATACCTCGACCAGTGCGGCATTCGAGCGCACCGCCGAGGACGAACCGCGCAGCAGCGCCGCGTTGCCGGATTTGAGGGTGAGCCCGAAGGCGTCGACGGTCACGTTCGGCCGCGCCTCGTAGACCATGCCGACCACGCCCAGCGGGACGCGGACCTGACGGATCTCGAGGCCGTTCGGCAGCGTCGAACCGCGCACCACGTCGCCGACCGGATCGGGCAGCCCGGCCACCTGCCGCAGGCCCGAGGCGATGCCGTCGATGCGCGGGGCGGTCAGCCGCAGGCGATCGAGCTGCGCCTCCGGGGTGCCCCCGGCCGCGGCGATCTCGATGTCCTCACCGTTGGCGATGAGCAGGCGATCCTTGGCCGCGAGCAGCGCATCGGCCGCGGCGTGCAGCGCGGTGTCCTTCTGCGCGGTGGTGAGCTGGGCGAGCGTGCGCGAGGCCACCCGAGCCCGGCGCGCCGCGGCGTGCACCGCCTCGCGGACGTTGTCCAGTTCGGTGGCGGTCGAAGCTGTCATGGGTACAGCCTAACGACCGGCTCGTCCGGCGCTTTCGCCGAGTTGGGCCGGACCGCCGCGGTCGGCGTAGCCGTCGCGCCGGACGACCGGGCACCGGGCCGGCGGCCGCCTACCGGGCCGGAGCCCGCAACAGCGCGACGGCCGCGATGCTGAGATCCACCGCCAGGTCCGGCAGCCGCTCGGGACCGTCGGTCTCCAGGCAATCGCGAATGCGGTCCTCGATGCCGCCGATGAGCAGGTCCACCACGCCGGGCGAGGGCGCGCCGGTGAGTTCGCCGCGGTCCACGCCCAGCGCGTGGGCTCGAATCATGCGGTCGGCGAAGATCTTCTTCATGCGCGCTCGGCGCTGGGCGAAGGCGGGCCCGGCGGCCAGGGCCTCGACGTGCAGGGCCCGCGCGGCGGCCGGTTCGGCGGCGAGGATCGCCAGGTAGGACTCGAGCGAACGACGCACCAGCAGTTGCCAATCCGCCTGCGCGTGCGGCTCGAGGACCGCGCCCAGCTGCTGGTGCAGGATGTCCATCGCGGTGTCGAAGGCGTAGGCGAAGCACTCCTCTTTGCCGGTGAACAGCTCGTAGAAGGTGCGCCGTGAGACCTGCGCGCGCTTGGTGATATCGGCGACCGTGGTGGCGAGATAGCCCGATTCGGCGACCGCGTGCAGGACCGCCATACCGAGACGGCCCTGCTGGGAAGCCAGTACTTCCTCGCGGGTGAGCGCACTCGGCCCGGGCCGCAGCCGCTCCCGCGACACCTGCGATGCGATTGCCATGCGTGCAGCCTATCGGCCTTGTCCGGGCGAGTGACGCGGGTTACAGTGAGCCCCGACAGTTGGGTACGCAACAGTTTCTATCCGGTCGGCAGGGGCACGGCGGCCGGGGAACAGTGATGAAGGGGCAGATCAACGTCATGAGGAGATTCAGCGGCGCCGCGCTGCGGCTGGCCGTGGCGACGGTGGCCGCGATGGTGGCGGGCGCGCTCGCGACGCCCGTGTCGACGGCGGAGGGGGTCGATCCGGTCGCGGGGGCGCCCGAATGGAACGCGACCCACGAGCAGGCGCCGCTCTTCCCCGGCGTGCACATCGACTGGGACGTGCCGGTGACCATGAGCGACGGAACGGTGTTGAAGGCCAACGTCTATCGCCCCATGGACGCCGGCGGGCGCATCGTCGAGACGCCGACGCCGACCCTCGTGAACCTCACCCCCTATACGAAACTCGCGTCGATGCTCGGGGATTCGGCCATGTCGGTGCCGGTGCTCTACGACTCTCTCGTCACCCTGATGAACCGATTCGATCTGTTCGATCTGAACGGCACGCCGGTGTCGGGCGCGGGCGATCTGGTGCGGACGCTGTCCGGCGGGCTGCTGCGCAACTTCGCGGTGGATCGCAAAATGCTGCAGAGCGGCTACACGCAGGTCGTGGTCGATGTGCGCGGAACCGGCTTCTCCCAGGGCATCTGGGAGGCATTCGGAGCGCGCGAGCAGCAGGACACCCTCGAGGTCATCGATTGGGCGGCGAACCAGCCGTGGTCGAACGGCTCGATCGGAATGACCGGGGTGTCCTACTCCGCCATCAATCAGGTGCAGGCCGCGGGCAAGCAGCCCGCGGCTCTGAAAGCGATCTTCCCGGTGGTGCCGGGTTCGGATCTGGTACGCGATACCGCGGCGCCCGGCGGCGGTGTGGGGGTGGGATTCCTGCCGTTCTGGGTCGGCGCGATCGACGCGTCGAAACTGCTGCCCGATCTCGCCTCGGTGGTGCAGGGCCGCTTCGACTGGAAGTGGCTCGCGGACCGGGTCGCCAGTCCGGTCACCTACCTGGACTTGATGATTCAGGCGCTGTTCGTACCGAGCGTGGATGCGATTCCGCCGCACCTGCGCGAGTTCCTGAACCCCGACGGCGCTTTCCGCAGCGGGCTGTTCGCCCGACCGGAGAACATTCGCGTTCCCACGTTCGTGGTCGGCGGCTGGCACGACATCTTCGCCTACAGCGAGCCGCAGATCTACCGCGACATCCCGTTGCCGCCCGGGCAGAAGCAGCTGCTCATGGGTGACTGGTACCACGTCACCGCCGGGTCCGGACTGGGCACGCCCGGTGCGCCGCCGCGGCTGGACGTGCTGCAGCGCGCATGGTTCGACAGGTGGCTCAAGGGCATCGACAACGGGATCGATCGGTTCGGCCCGACGACCGTGTACCAGCAGGGCGCGGGCTGGGTCAGCGGCGGCGAATACCCGGCCGCCGCGGCCGAGCACCGGCGCGTGTATCTGTCCGCGAATCCCAGCGGCACAACGGGACCGGTCGTGCACGACGGTTCGCTGAGCGCGGACGTACCCGGTCCGGCGACTCTCACCGTCGCGCCGGGACTGTCCACCCTGTGCTCACGGGACGCCGCCCAGATCACCGCGGGCGTGCTCTCGCTCATCGACGCCTGCGCCAAGGATTCCCGGATCGCCGAGACCGCCGCGCTCACCTTCACCGGAACTCCCGTGGCCGAACCCACCCGGGTATCCGGACCCGTTGCGGTGCACCTGAACACGGTGCTGGACGCCACCGACGGCTACTGGACCGTCACCGTCAACGACGTCGCGCCCGACGGGCAGTCCACCGTGCTGACCTCGGGTCAGCTGGTGTCCTCGCTGCGGGCGATCGACGAGGACAGGAGCGAGCGCTCCGCGAACGGCGACTACACCGACCCCTACCACCATCTGACATTGGAAACTCGGCAGCCGATCGTTCCCGGTGAGCCCACCACCCTGGACATCGCCCTGGCCGCGACCGACGCCGTGCTCCAGCCCGGCCACCGCCTGCGCGTGGACGTCTTCGCCTCGAACTTCCCCAAGGGCATGCTGATTCCCGCGCTGCTGATCGAATCCCAGCTGCGCCCACAGCATCTGGTGCTGGACCCCGAGTCCCCGAGCTGGATCAACATCCCCACCGACCGGCCGCTGTAGGGCCACCGGCAGACGCCGCCCCGGCCCGGGCCGGCGATCCCGGCATCCCAGACAACGCGCCCGGGTGCGAATCGGGCCGGGAGTCCGAGCCGTGCGGGCTACCGTGGGCGCATGACCGCGAGCATTCGGCTGTCCTCGGCCGCCGGGCGTTGGGTGCTGCTGTCCACCGTCCTGGGGTCGGGGATGGCGATGTTGGACGCGACCGTGGTGAACGTGGCGCTGCCGCGGATCGCCGACGAGTTCGGGGCGTCCATGGCCGGACTCCAGTGGACCGTCAACGCCTACGCGCTGACCCTGGCCGGGCTGATTCTGCTGGGCGGGGCGCTCGGGGATCGGTACGGGCGGCGGCGCGTGTTCATCATCGGGGTGGTGTGGTTCGCGCTGGCCTCGGCGCTGTGCGGTGCGGCGCAGGATATTTCGATGCTCATCGCCGCGCGCGCCCTGCAGGGGGTGGGCGGGGCACTGCTGACGCCGGGTTCGCTGGCCATCATTCAGGCGTCGTTCGTGCCGCAGGATCGAGCGCGCGCGGTGGGAGCCTGGTCCGGACTCGGCGGGGTGGCCGGGGCGATCGGGCCGTTCGTGGGCGGGTGGCTGGTGGAGTACGCGGGCTGGCGCTGGGTGTTCCTGCTGAACGTGCCGCTGGCGCTGGTGGTCATCGCAGTCGCGGCGCGGCACGTGCCCGAAACCCATGACGCGCAGGCGCGCGGCAAGTTCGACATCCTGGGCGCGACGCTGGCCGCGCTGAGTCTGGCGGGCATCACCTACGCCTTGACCACGGTCGCCGAGGCGGGCGCGAACCGGGCGATCGTGGCCGGGTGCGCGGTGGCCGGCGTGCTCGCCGGCGTCGCGTTCGTGATCGTGGAGCGGCGGCGCTCGGCGCGCGCGCTCGCCGAGGCCGGCGATGCCGTGCCGCACACCCCCGCGCCCATGGTGCCCACCGACGTCTTCGCCTCGCGGCAGTTCACGGCCATCAACGCCGTCACCTTCGTCATGTACGGCGCGATGGGCGTGGTGTTCTTCCTGCTGGTGCTGACCCTGCAGGTGGTGGCGGGCTTCAGCCCGATCGCGGCCGGCACCGCCCTGCTGCCCAGCACCGTGCTCATGCTGCTGTTCTCGGCGCGGTCGGGCGCGCTCGCGCAGCGGGTCGGGCCGCGGTGGCCGATCGCGGGCGGCGTGCTGCTCGCGGCCGCGGGCATGCTCATGATGACCCGGGTCAGCGAGCACACCTCCTACATCGGGGTGGTGCTGCCCGCGGCCACCGTGTTCGGCGCCGGTCTGACCCTGGCCGTCGCGCCGCTGACCGCGACCGTGCTGGCCAGCGCCGACGAGCGGCACGCGGGCGTGGCCAGCGGGGTCAACAACGCCGTGGCCCGGGCCGCCGGATTGCTTGCGGTGGCGGCTATTCCGCCGCTGGCCGGGCTCACCGGCGACGCCTACACCAATCCGGGCAAGTTCGAGCACGGCTTCCGGATCGCCATCCTGACCTGTGTCGCACTCATGGTTGTCGCGGCCGTGCTCACCGTGCTGACCGTCGACGACGATGCCCTGCGCGCCGCCCCCGCCTCCGCCGCGCCGGAGTGCCGGACCTTCTCGACGGTCGCGGCCCCGCCGCTCGAGCCGGACCGGCGGGTGGCCGCGCGCGGTCCGGGCGACGGGCCGAGTTAGCGCCCGGGCGTGCGCCGGATCAGAACGGGAAGCGGCGTTCGCCGGTCACGGACCAGACCCGGGTGAGTTTGCCGTCGCGGGTTTCGAAGAAGTCGATTCCGCTGCGGGCGTTGCCGTCCGGGAGCTCGGCGAACCAGCGGCAGGCGAAGGCGCTCGGGCCGGCGGCGGAGAACGTTCCCACCGCCGGGCCCTCGATCCCGAATCGGATCCCCGCGCGCGAACCCTGGTACTCGCGCAGGAACTCCGCGAACTCCGCCGGACCGCGCAGTTCGTCGGCGGGATGCGTGCCGTCGCCCGCGTCCTTGCCGAAGGCGATGCGGAAGTCGCCGCCGCACAGGGTGTTCACCAGTTCCGGTGCGCCGTTCCACATCTCGGTCCAGGCGGCGGCGAAGGCGTCGGCGGTGGTGATCTCGGTCGATACTGCGGTCATGACTGCTCCCATGTGGTCGTGGAACTCGCGTCCGCGGGCTCACCACCGAGCATTCAGTCCTTGCGCGACAACGGTATGTCCGTGATCGCCGCCACATCGATGAGCCTGCCGTCGCCGGTCGAGATGAGCGACAGGTCGATTCCCCTGTCCGGCACGCGATCCGGCAGCACTTCGGCGGACACCACGCGATCGAGCCGGAAGCCGCGAATGGCCCCGCGCAGCAGGCACCACGCCGACAGATACCAGTGCGCGCCCACGATCAGTCCGAGCGGTTCCACCAGCCGCGCGCTGGTGACGCCGTCACGGTCGGTGTACGCCAGCCGCAGCACCCGGCGGCCGATCAGCGCCTCCAGCACCTGCGGCGGCGCGGTGGCGGATTCCCCGGGCAACAGGCGGATTCGAGCGCTGAGCTCGGCCGCGGCCGACCGATCGCCCTCGGTCAGCACGCCCAGCACCTTGTGCACGGCCGACCGCGCGGCGGGCGCGAACGGCGTGCCGGCCAGTGTCGGCAGCGCCACCAGCAGCGCGGTCGCCTCGGTCGCTGTCAGCGACACCGGCGCGAGCGTGCGCCCCCGGTCCAGCGCGTAGCCCCCGTTGCGCCCCGGCACCGTCCGCACCGGAACCCCGGACTGCTGCAACGCCGCGATATCGCGCACGATGGTCCGCGGCGTCACCTCCAGCCGCCCCGCCAACTGCCGCGCGCTCCGCGGCCGCGGGCTGTACGCCCGCAGTTCCTCGGCCAGCGCGTAGAGCCGCTCGGTCTTGGTCACCCCCGCATTCTCACGCGGGGGTACGACACAACTCCGGGCAAACCGGACTCGACCGGCCGAAAGACCGGTCGGGTCATCCCATTCGCACGGCGATAGTCGCCATCCCCCCTCACTCGAACATGGGAAGAACCGCCACGGACGCCGGTCTCATGACTCGCCCGCAGCCTGCGACCCGAACGGCCGGAAGCTCAGCCGACGCGTGCTGATCCCTGCGGCGCGAGAGCAATCGGCGACGCGACGATGCGGACGGCACGGCCGCGGGACAGCGGCGGCCGCGAGCCAGGCGGGCTCGCCGGGCCGGGCACGAGGAGTCGCCGCACGAATCCATCGGCGACACAAAGACGCGGTCGTCACAAACCCTCGGACTGCGGCGGCCAGAAGCATTGCGGGCGGGCGCGGGAGGTGCCGCGGGCCCGGGAACCCGGCGATATTCGGGCGGGAGCGCGCGGCGTGAGCGGGGGCGGCGGGGGCTCGTCTAGGGTGCGGGGATGGCGCGAATCGTGGTGGTGGGCAGCATCAATATGGATCTGGTTACCACCGTGGGGCGGCGGCCCGAGCCCGGGGAGACCATCAGCGGGGAATCGTTCGCGCTGGTGCCGGGCGGGAAGGGATCCAACCAGGCGATCGCCGCCCGGCGGGGCGGCGGCGAGGTGGAATTCGTGGGGGCCGTGGGGGACGACGTGTTCGCGGGTGAGCTGGCGGGGGTGCTCGGCGCCGCGGGCGTGGGTGTTTCGCGACTGCGGCGGGTCGAGGGGGCCAGCGGGGTCGCGGCGATCGTGGTCGACGGGGGTGGCGAGAACAGCATCATCGTTGTGGGCGGGGCGAATTCGCGCATGACCGAGTTGAGCTCGGCGGACCTCGAAGTCATCGCTGGGGCCGACGTGCTGCTGTGCCAGTTGGAGATTCCGGTGCCGACGGTGCTCGCGGCCGCGGAGCACGCGCGGGCCAACGGGGTGACGGTCGTGCTGAATCCCTCACCGGTGCAAGAGCTTTCCGAGCGACTGTGGGCGGCGGTCGACATCGCGGTGGTCAACGAGGGCGAGGCCGCCGAATTCGGTGCGGCGCTGGACGTGGTGCCGCACGTGATCACCACGCTGGGGGCGGCGGGCGCGGTGTATCGCGGGCTCGACGGCCGCAAGATCCCGCAGGCGGGAATCGAGGTGGAGGTGATCGACACGACCGGGGCCGGGGACACCTTCGCCGGTGTGCTCGCGGCGCACTGGCACGAGGGACCCGAGGCCGCCATGCGGTGGGCGTGCGCGGCGGGAGCGCTCGCGACCACGAAACTGGGGGCGAGCGTGGCCATTCCGGAGTTGGCCGAGATCGAACGGGTGCTGAGCCCGGCCTGATCGTGCAACAATCCCCTCTATTCGGCGGAATCCGCCGCCGTCGGGGTGTCCGTGCGCGCACGGGCCGGATATCTCACGCCGCCGCCGGAGCCTTTCCCGTATGCAGCGCGACCAGTTCCGCCAGTTGCTTGCCCACCCGCTCGAGCGGCGCGGTGGTGCGCGTGGCCAGGGAGACGATCACCGCGCCCTCGATCGCGGCGACGATCGTGGTGGCCAGGGTGCGCGCGGTCTCCGGCGCCACCTGCTCGGCTTCCAGCCGATCGGCGAGGATGCCCTCCCACTCGGTGAAGGTCTCCCCCGCGACATCGGCCGCCTCGGGCGATTCGGCGCGGCCCAGCGCCGCGGCGACGATCGGGCAGCCCGCGGTGAAATCGCTCGAGACCAGCGCCTCCCGCCACATCGCCGGGAACGCCGCGATGACGGTCGCCAGGTCGGCGCCCGCGGTGACGGTCCGCATCAGCGCGCTCGACGCCTGGCCGGCGGTCCGGGTCGCCTCGGCGACCAGTTCGGACTTCCCGCCGGGGAAGTTCAGGTAGACCGAGCGGCGCGAGATGCCGCTGTGCTCGAGGAGCTGGGCGATTCCGGTTCCGGCGATGCCCTTGCAGCGCATGAGTGCGATGGCGCTGTCGATGAGGCGGTCGCGCGCTCCCATGGTCGATTCCCTTCCTTGCTGTATACCGATCGGTGTACTACCGTTCGATATACCGATTGGTCTACTCGAGTGTAGACCGGCGCAATCCCCTTCGACGATGAATCGGAGCACCCGTCATGGCGACATCATCCCGCGGCAGAGCGAAGCCGGAGCGGACCGTGCCGGCCCCCGCCCCCGAGGTCCCCGGCCTGTCCGATCCGCTGCCGCTGGCCAGCGGGCAGGTGCTGCCGAATCGCATGATGAAGTCGGCGCTGAGCGAGGGCCTCGGCAATACCGACTTCGCGCCCGACGAGCGGCTCGAGCGCCTGTACGCCCGCTGGAGCACCGGCGGCTACGGCCTCATCGTCACCGGCAACGTCATGGTCGACAGCCGCCACCAGGGCGAGCCGGGCAACGTCGCGGTCGAGAACAAGCAGCATCTCGCGGCGCTGACCCGCTGGGCCGAGATCGCCAAGGCCGGCGGCAGCAAGGTCTGGGTGCAGATCAATCACCCCGGCCGCCAGGCCAATCCGCTGGTGACCCGGAACCGCTCGGTCGCACCGTCCGCCGTCGCCATGGCCATTCCCGGCGCGCCCACGCCGCGGGCGCTGACCGAGGCCGAGATCCTGGACATCATCGAGCGTTTCGGCGTCGCCGCGAGCGTAGCCGAGGCCGCGGGCTTCGACGGCGTGCAGATTCACGGCGCACACGGCTACCTGGTGTCGCAGTTCCTGTCCCCGCTGTCGAACCAGCGCACCGACGCCTGGGGCGGAGACCCCGAGCGGCGCAGGCGATTCGTGATCGAGGTGGCGCGCAGCATCCGCGCGGCGGTCGGCCCGGGCTTCGGGCTCGGCATCAAACTCAACTCCGCGGACTTCCAGCGCGGCGGCTTCACCGAGGAGGAATCGCGCGCGGTCGTCGAGGCGCTCTCCACCGAGGGCCTGGATCTCATCGAGATCAGCGGCGGCACCTACGATTCCCCGGCCATGCTGAACCGCCCGCAGACCAAGGCCGCCAGCACCCGGGCCCGCGAGGCGTACTTCCTGGAGTACGCCGAATCCGTGCGGCAGGCAGCGGGCACGGTCCCGATCGCCGTGACCGGCGGATTCCGTTCCCGCACGGCCATGTCCGCGGCGCTGGCCGAGGGTAGGTGCGACCTCATCGGCCTGGGCCGGCCCGCCATCCTCTTCCCGGACGCCGCCGCACAGCTGCTCACCAACGGCACCGAAGTGCTGCGGCCACCGGCGATTTCGCTGGGCCTGCCCGCCCGGCTCGCGGCCAATCCCACCCTGAAGTCCTTCGACGGCGCCCTCGATCTGCAGTGGCACACCGACCAATTGCATCTGCTCGGCGCGGGCAGCGACCCCGATCCCGAGCGCTCGCCGTGGAAGACGGCCGTTCTCATCGTGCGGCGCAACGGTTTCGACGCCTTCCGCAGCAAGCGGTCGGCGGCGCCGCGGCCCGCCGCCGATCCCGCGGCCCGCAAGTTCCGGCGCGAGCGCACCCTGGGCCGGTACATCATGAATCCGGCCGTGCGCGCCCTGGACAGGATCGGCGTGCGCACCGCGCTGGCCTCGGAGATCGAGACCATCGGCCGTAAATCCGGTGAGCCGCGCCGGGTTCCGATCTCCATGCTCTTCGACGCCGAGGGCGCGTGGGCCATCTGCCAGCACGGGCTGCGCTCGGGCTGGGGGCTCAACATCTCCGCGAACCCCGAAGTCCGCGTCCGCCAGGGCGATCGCTGGCGCACCGGCACCGCCGTCCTGCTCCCGGACGACGACGTGGTGGCCCGCTCGCACACCTTCGCCCCGCATCCGCTGCTGGCCCCGGCAGCGCGCAGCGTCTTCGCCGCCCTGGAGACCAACCCGGTGACGGTACGCATCACCTTCACCGACTGATCCGGCCCGGCGAACTCGACCCGCCCGGCGAATCGGCCGGTCCCGCCGCGCCAACCGGCCGTGCCCGTCTCGCGAATCATCATCGCCCGCACCGCGATACAGCGGTGCGGGCGGTGCCATACCGCGGGCCGACAGCGGCATCGCGCGGCGCGCGCCCTCAGCGGCCGGGGCGCACCAGAATCTGGATGTGATCGTCGGGGTTGCGCAGCGCCTCGATCGCGCCCGCCACCCCGTCCAGGCCCACCTCGCCGGTGATGAGCGAGGCCGCGTCGACGGTGCCCTCGGCGATGCGGTGCAGGGTCCGCGCGTATTCCTCGTGCGGGTAGACCATGCACATCTCGAGCGAGATGTCCTTGTAGATGCCGACGATCGGGCGGATGACGTCGTCGGTCATGACCGCGCCGATCTGCAGGATCCGGGTCTCACGGGGCGCCCGGTACATGAGGTCGTTGAGCAGGCCCGGAACGGCGGCGCAGACCCAGACGTGCAGCTGCTGCCCGGGCGCGGCCTGGTCCCGCCACACCTCCACCGGATCCTCCACGGCCGGATCGACGACCCGGTGCGCGCCCAGCCGCAGGGCGGCCTCGCGGCGCAGTTTCGATGGATCCGAGGCCACGATGGGCGCGACGCGCCGTTCGGACAGCGCCGCCACCGCACCCAATCCGACCGGGCCGCAACCGATCACGATGCCGCTGCCGTCCGGCCCGATGCCGGTGCGCGCCACGTTGCCGAACCCGACCGCGAGCGGCTCGGTCAGTGCGGCGACGTGCGGCGGCACATGGGCGGGAATCGGTTCCAGCGCCATCGCCTGCAGCACCATGCGCTCGCCGTACCCGCCCGGGAAGTCGTTGGAGTAGCCGACGCCGTGGATACCGCCGGCGGAGTCCAGCGCCCACGGCAGTGCGACCACGTTCTGGCCCTCGACGAACGGGGTGTCCGGGCCCGCCCCGATGACCCGGGCGGCGAGTTCGTGGCCCATGACCAGATCCCGGTGCGGGTCGAACAGGAAGGTGGGCACCCCGCTGTCGCGCGAGGCCTGCAGGAATTCGTCGGTGTAGTCCAGGGCCTGTTTGTCCGAACCGCAGATCCCGCAGGCGATGGTCTCGACCAGCACCTGGCCGGGACCCGGCACCGGTTCGGGGACCTCGTCGACGACGAGCTTGCGATCGCGCATGACCACCGCGCGCATCTCACGCACCTCCCACGGCGGTCGGCGGGCGCGCGGACGCGGGGCGAAGACCGCGACGCGATGGTCCGGATGATATGGACTGGAACAACTTTCGACGCTCCTCGGCAGGTGGGCAGGGGTGCTCCGAGGCGGGCGCGCACGGGCCGGGGCTCTGACCGCGGCGCGCTCGGGGCCCGCCGTCACGGAACGGCGGACCGGGTCACAGGTTCAGCCGCGGGCCCATTCGTGACCCCAGTAGCTGTCCGCGGTCATCTCCTCGGCGACGTAGTCGTCGCCGACCAGCATGCCCTCGCAACCGAATTCGATGTCCCAGTTGCCGGGCGTCCGGACGTAGAAGGAGATCATCTTGTCGTTGGTGTGCCTGCCCAGCGTCGAGGACAGGTGGTAACCCGCCTTGGTGACCCGGTCCAGCGCCCGGCCCACGTCGTCGAGCGAATCCACCTCGACCATGATGTGCACGATGCCGGGCCCGTCCGGGCGGCTGCCCGGAATGAGCGCGAGGCTGTGGTGACGCGGGTTGACGCCCATGAAGCGAATCCAGATGGGATGTGCGGGCGGGCCGACGCGGAACGAGCCGCGCGAGCTGAAATCCAGTACCTCGGTGTAGAACTGGCGCGCGGCCTCGATGTCGGGCACCGGCAGCACCACGTGCCCCAGGCCCAGATCGCCGTTGACGAAACGCGCGCCGTGACGGGTGAGCACCGGGCTGTGGTCGAGCAGCGGGCCGTGGAAGACCTCGACGGTGAACCCGGCCGGATCGACGAAGCTGACGGCCTCCTCGACGTGGCGGTTCGCCGCTTCCTCGGCGCTCAGCGCGGTGACCGCGACCCCGGCCTTGTCCAGGGTCTCGCGCACCAACTGCAGCGAACGGCGGTCGGCGACCTGCCAGCCGACGGCGATGACTTCGTCGCGCTCACCCGGCACCAGTTCCAGCCGGTAGGTGTGCTCGTCGGTGCGCAGGTACACCGATTCCGGATTCGGTCCCGAGCCCTCGGCGAAACCGATGGTGTCGAAGGCGAATTCACGCCAGGCCGCGACATCGGCGATGCGCACCCGTACGTAGCCGAGGGAGCTGAAGGCTGCCATGTTGTACTCCTAGCGATTTCGGGAACAGCGGTAGCGATTTCGGGAACAGCGGTCAGGAATAGGTGATCGAGACGTCGTCGGTGACCGGAACCGCCTGGCAGGCCAGCACATAACCCTCTTCCAGGTCGGCGTCCTCGAGTACCTCGTTGCGACGCATGGATACTTCGCCCGACACCACGCGGCACACGCACGCGCTGCACGCGCCCTCGCGGCACGAGTAGGGGGCTTCCAGGCCCTTGGCCAGCAGCACGTCGAGCAGGGTCTGCTGCCGGGGCCAGGTGACCTCGTGGTTTTCGCCGTCGAGTTCCACCCGGGCGACGGCGTTGTCGCCGGCGGCGGCCGCGGCGTCCATATCGACCGGGGCGGTGTCGATCTCGAACGGGTTGCCCGCGAGGGAGACGAACTTCTCCGCGTGCACGCGGCCGCGATCGGCGCCCAGCGCGGTCATGGCGGCCGCGACCGCGTCCATGAACGGGCCGGGGCCGCAGACGAAGACCTCGCGCGCTGCCCAGGGCGCGGCCAGCGCGGTGAGCTGCGCGACGCTGGGCAGGCCCTGCACCGATTGCAGCCAGTGCAGCACCAGCAGCCGATCCGGGTGCGCGGCGGCCAGTTCCGCCAGTTCGGCCGCGAAGATCACCGCGTTCTCGTGCTGATTCGCGTAGACCAGGGTGATGTGACCCGAGCCCTGAGCCAGGGCGGCCTTGAGGATCGACAGCACCGGGGTGATCCCGCTGCCGCCGCCGAACAGCAGCAGATCGGTGTCCAGCGACGCCGGGGTGAACAGGCCCGCGGGCGGCAGCACGTCCAGGCTCATGCCCTCGGCGGCGTTGTCGCACAGCCAGTTCGAGCCGTAGCCGTCGGCGGTGCGCTTGACGGTGACCTTGAGCGGACCGTCCTCGTGCGGTGCGCTGGACAGCGAGTAGCAGCGGCTCACCGAGCCGGTGCGCTCACTCGGAATGCGCAGGGTCAGGAATTGCCCGGGCCGGTAGCCGAAGCGATCGGCGTGCGCCGGATCCGGGGCGAGTTCGAGCGAGACCGAGTCCGCGGTCTCGCGCACCACGCGCACGACCCGCACCGTGGCCGCGCCGCCCGCCTGCCGCGCGGTCCGCACCGCGTCGTCGGCGTCGGACTGTGCCGTATCCGGTTCGAGGTCTACCACCGTCATCGCTTTACCAGTTCCATTCGTCTGCTTTTGTTTCGTTTCCGGGCCTACCGGGTAGCCCATTCGAGGGTCGACCGCCGACGCTGCCGGGCGGCCTGTTTCTCAGGCTTGGCGGCGGACCGTCGCTGACGCTCGGCGGCGGCCCGTCGCCAACCGCCCCGCCCTAGGCCAGGGTCCGGCCGCGGGTGCGCACGTCCGCGTCGCGGGTGCTCGCGCCCAGGGCACCGGCCGCCACCGCCGCCTCGATGCTGTCCCGCAGCGCGTGGCAGGTGTGCGATTTCAGGCCCGCGCCCGCGAGTTCGGTGCAGGCGGCCTCGGCGACCCGGTTCCACTGCACGCTGGTGTGCTGCGGGCTGAACTTCTCCACCAGCACGCAGGTCCCGCAGGACCCGCACGACACCTGATCCATGGCGGCGCCTCTCAGCCCTGCGCCGCGGCGGCTTCGGCGCGCTTGGCCAGGTTGTCGGCCACCTCGGCCTCCCACGCGGTGACCGCGCGGGTGGTGTCCACCTCGAACTCGAAGCGGGTGGTCATCTCCTCGGTGACCGCGGCGGCGTCGGTGTAGAACTGCTCGTACCAGCGGCGCAGCTGGTAGACCGGCCCGTCCTCCTCGCACAGCAGCGGATTGTTGATGCGCGACTTGCGCTTCCAGATGTTGGCGTCCTGTTCGAAGCCCTTGCCGAGCCCGCCCACGAACTTCTGCGCGATCTCCGCCGCCTGCTCGGCCGGGACGCCGTCGGGCTTACGCGCGATGGCCCCGTACATGAGCATGAACTGGTTCTCGTTGATCGGGTAATGGCAATTGATGAGGTAGCCCTCGACGACCAGGCCGTTCGCGCTCTCGGACTTCAGGTAGTCGATCATGTAGGACGGCCCGTAGTACGAAGCCTCGGACTGCAGGACGTTCTTGCCGCCCAGCGCTTTCGCCGTCTCGCCCATCATGTCCTCGCGCGAGACCGAGGTCATGTACTGGCTGGCGGTGTGGCCCTCGAAGACGTTCTTGAAGAAGGTCGGGAAGCCGTAGTGCACGTAGAAGAAGTGCGCCATGTCCACGACGTTGTCCACGACCTCGCGGCAGTTTGCGTCCACGATCATGGTGTTCCAGGTCCAGTCGGTCCACTCGTCGCTGAACGCGGCGTCGATGCGCGGGATCGCGACCTCGGCGGGCGGCTGCTTGTTCTCCGGGTCGTGCCAGACGAACAGCTGATGGTTCTCGACCATGGTCGGCCACGCCTTGGTGCGCGCCAGCGGGGGCACCCGGCGGGCGTACGGAATGCCGGTGCACTTGCCCTTGCCGTTCCAGCGCCAGTCGTGGAACGGGCAGGCCAGTGAATCGCCCTTGACGGTGCCGTCGGCGAGATTGCCGCCCATGTGGGGGCAGTACGCGTTGAGCACGTTCAGGGCGCCGTCCTCCGCCGCGAAGACCACGATCTCGGTGCCGAAAGCCTTGACGGTGTGCGGCTTTCCGTCCCGGAAGGAGTCGGCCAGACCCAGGCAGTGCCAGCCGCGCGCGAACCGGGCGGGCGGTGCGCCCGCGTCGATGACCCGCACTTCGGCCGATGCCACACCATCGGTGCTCATGTGAATTCCTCTCCCTTGCCTTACTTCGATGGTTCCCGCCGATGTGACGCCGATGACAACGGATGTCTCACTGGGCGGGAGGTTGCTACTGGTGTGCGAGACGCCGCGGCTAGTGCGCGTCGAACCGGCCGAAGCCCGCGCGGTAGAACAGCAGCGGCGTCGCGTCGGAGTGTTCGTTCAGACCGGTGACGTCGGCGATGACCACCGTGTGGTCGCCGCCGTCGACCTCCTCGCGCAGCGTGCAGTCGATGGTCGCCAGCGCGCCGGTGAGCAGCGGCGACCCGTTGCCCGAGGGAATCCAGTCGATGCCGGCGAACTTGTCCGCGCCGGGCCGCCCGAGCTGCCGGCAGATCTCGGTCTGGTCCTCGGCCAGGATGTTGACGCAGAACGTCCCGGCCCGGCGAATGCGCGGCCAGGTGCTTGAGGTGCGCGCCGGGAAGAAACTCACCAGCGGCGGGTCGATGGACAGCGAGGCGAAGGACTGGCAGGCGAACCCGACGGGTTCGCCGGCGTCCACGGCGGTGATCACGGTGACCCCCGAGGCGAAGCGCCCGAGCACTGCCTTGAAGGCGGCGGGATCGATCCGTGCGGCCACGAGATCTACCTCCAGCACCGGTTCCACGGTGACTCCTCTATTTCGATTCGACATATAGCTGGCAGTCATGACAGCAGGTCGGGCCGGGGAGGCGTCAATATCCGGGTTCGGTCACCGAGACATGAATCCGTAGATCGGGACGAAACCTACGTAGTTCTCCCGATTCCTCCGGGTGTGGTCCAGGGCACTGTGATGGGTAGCACAAGGTCCGAAACCGGCACATGCCTATTCGGAATATCCCTAGACTGGATGTCGGATCCAACGGAGGCTCATATGTCCGTCGCCACGCTCGCCTCGGCGGAAGCTCGAATCGCTCACAACCCCATGCGTTCCAAGGAATCTCGTAACACCAGCGCCGAAGTGCCGGTCTCGATGATCGAACGGATGACGCTGATCCTGGACGCGTTCGACGCCTCCACCCCCACCCTCACCCTGCTCGGCCTCGTCGAGCGCACCGGGCTGCCGCGTTCCACCGTGCACCGGATTCTCGACCAGATGATCAAGCTGCGCTGGCTGGCGCACACCTCGGGCGGCTACCGCCTGGGCATGCGCGCGCTCGAGCTCGGCGGACTCACCGCCGACCACAACGAGATTCGCGACGCGGTCAGCCCGCTGCTGCACGAGTTGAGCCAGCGCACCGGCATGGTCGGACACCTGGCGGTGCTGGACGGGCGCGACGTCGTCTACCTGGACAAGGCCGGCGGCCGCTTCGCCGCGAGCCTGCCCACCCGCCTGGGCGGCCGGATGCCCGCGCACGCCACCGGCGTCGGCAAGGCCATGCTCGCCTGTCTCGAGCCGAACATCGCCGAGGCCGCGCTGCGCACCCGGCTGCCGCGCCTGACCCCGCGCACCATCTGCGAGCCCGAGGCGCTCGCCCGCGAACTCGCCCAGATCCGCCTGCGCCAGGGCATCGCCATCGACCGGGAAGAGGCCGTGGTCGGAATCGCCTGTGTCGCAGCGCCGCTGCGCGGGCGGGGCACCGCGCCCGCCGCCCTCTCGCTCTCTGGCCGCGCCGACGGCATGAGCTACGACCGGCTGGCCCGCGTCGTGCTCGAGGTCGCACACGAGGCCGGCCGGGCGCTGTTCCCGCGTCGCGCGCACTGGCGCTGAACGCGGCCGATCCAGGTTGCCCGGAACTTCAGAAGGCAGGCACATGCGGGGGCGATACAGTTCCATGATGACCGATGGCGCCGCGCGCCCCGAGGAACAGCAGGCGATCCCGGAGTTGCCGACCACGGCGTGGGCCGTGCTCGGAATGCTCTCGCACGCAGAGGAACTCTCGGGGTACGACCTGAAGAAATGGGCGGACTGGAGTCTGCAGTTCTTCTATTGGAGCCCGTCGTTCAGTCAGATCTACGCCGAACTCAAACGGCTGGAGAAACACGGATTCGCCATCTCGCGAACCGTCGTCTCCGAGGACGGCATGCGCGGCAAGCGCATGTACGCCATCACCGACAGCGGCCGGGAAGCGGCTTCGCACTGGGTGAATCACTCCCCCGTCGAGGCGCCTGTGCTCAAACACAGTGTGATGCTGCGTGCCTGGCTCGGCCATCTGGCCGAGCCCGATCGCATGCGCGAAATCCTGGGCCAGCACATCGATTACGCGGAGACCCAGCGCCGGCGCGCGCAGGCCGACGCGGACGGCGCGGACGCCAATCCGGAATGGGCCTATCCCAGCGCCGTATTGCGCTGGTGCGTCAAGCATTACGAGGCCGAAAAGGAATTCGCCGAGGATCTCCTGGCCGATCTGGATAAATTGGCGCGAAAGCGTAGTCGCCGCAGGTCCGCGGCGAAGCCGAATCCTGAAGATTCCCGTTCAACGGACCGGGAAACGACTGATTCCCACTGAACGGACTTCTTCATAGTCGGCGCGCACGCAGCGTGACACGGTTCACATCAAACGTGTTACCTACTCACCTGGAGTGCGCCAATGTCCACCACTGTCGAAACCACGACGCCCGACGGCGTCGTCGACGACACCGGCCGCCTCGATGGTGCATCGAAGCTCCGGATCTTCTCCGTCCTAGCGGTGATCGTGCTGTTCACCGAGGTCGCCCCGATGCAGTACGTGATGGTCTCGGCCGCGCTGCGGCAGATCGCGCCGACCTTCCCCAGCCAGGGCGCGAACATCAACTGGGCCATCATCGTCTTCGGCGTGGTCGGCGCGGCCACCTCGCCGCTGATCGGCAAACTGAGCGACATCATCGGCAAGAAGAAGATGTTCCTCACCTGCGGCATCCTGTTCATGATCGGCTGCGTCATCTGCGCGATCACCAGCAACTGGATGCTGTTCCTCGTCGGGCGCGGCCTGCAGGCCACCGCCATTGCCACCGCGGTCATTTCGTACGGTCTCATTCGAGATCTGATGCCGCGCAAGCTGGTTCCGGTCGGCCTGGGCATCGCCTCCACCGGTCTGGGCGTCGCGGCCCTGGCGGGCCCGCTGCTGGGCGGCTTCATCGTCGACAACTACAGCTGGCGCGCGATCTTCTGGTTCCTGTTCGCCTTCACCGTCGTGATGATTCCGCTGGTCTGGGTGATCGTGCCGGAGTCCAAGCTGCGGACCCCGCAGAAGCTCGATCTGCTCGGCGCGTCCCTGCTCGGCGCGGGTCTGGTGCTGACCCTGATCTACCTGGACAACGGCCAGCACTGGGGCTGGTCCAAGCCCTCCTCGCTGGCGTGGCTCATCGGCGGCCTGGTGCTGCTGGCGCTGTTCCCGATCGTGGAGACCAAGGTCAAGCAGCCCATCATGGACATGAAGCTGCTGATGAACCCGCGCGTGAGCGTGGTGCTGTTCGTCGCGCTGCTGGCGTCGTTCACCATCGGCTACCAGTCCTACGCGGTGGGTTACATGACCCAGTCGCCGCCCGCGGCGGAGGTCGTGGAACAGGTCAAGGCCGCCACCTGGGACCAGGTCAAGGCCGGGGCGCTGGAACAGGCGCAGAAGGGCGCCGAGGCCCAGGCCAAGGCCGCGCTGCCGCCGGGTGTGGAGCTGCCGCCGGGCGCGGTCGTGGTGCCGCCCGAGGCCGTGTACTCCCAGCTGCCCCCGGACATGGTCCAGGTCGAACTGGATCCCGGCTACACCTACGGTGACGGACTCAGTCTGCTCGGCTTCGCGACCCATATCGCGCTGGCGCAGGCGGTGATCTCGATGATCCTCGGATTCGTCGGCGGTCTCTGGATCCGCCGCTCCGGAGCCCGGGCCCCGCTCATCGTGGCCCTGACGATCTTCATCGGCTCCTCCATCGCCTACGCCCTGATGTCCCATACCTGGGGCACGCTGGCCCTGGTCAGCGCGGTGTTCGGCATCGCGTTCGGCCTGTACTACGCGGCCATGCCGAACCTCATAGTCGAGGGCGTGCCCGCCGAACAACAGGGCATCAGCGCGGGCATGCTCGGGGTCATGCAGGCCATGGGCGTGGCGATCGGGCTCGCGGTGGCCACCGCGTTCCTCAACGCCAATCCGGTGCAGGCCGTGGTGACGGTGATGGGCGCCGAACCCGTCACCCAGGACATTCCGCTGCTGTACGCCGATTCCGGCTACGAGATCAGCTTCTACTTCATCGCGGGCGCGGCGGTCATCGCCCTGATCGGCGCGATCCTGATGAAGCACGGCCGCACCCCCGCCACCGGCGGCACGGCGCACTGATCCATCTCCGATACCCCAACGGCCCGAAGGCATATCGCCTTCGGGCCGTTGGGGCGTACTGGAAACAACTCCGCGCCCATGATGGCCCGATCCGGATTCGGCGCGCACATCCGCGACCACTGAGCGGGATCCTGCCTCGTTGTTCCGCGCCGGGCATATTTCTATTAGAAATACCCGAAGGAGGTGGTCGACGATGACCGGTGAGCTCGACAGCATCGCAACCGCGGTAGCGGCGATGGCGGCAGGCGGCATGGTGCTCGTGGTGGACGACGAGGATCGGGAGAACGAGGGCGACCTCGTGCTCGCGGCCGAGAAGGCGACCCCGGAGAACATCGGTTTCCTGGTGCGCCACACCAGCGGCGTGGTCTGCGTTCCCATGGCGGGCGAGGATCTGGACCGGTTGCAGCTGCCGCCGATGACCGCGATCAATCAGGATCCCAAGGGCACCGCGTACACGGTCTCGGTGGACGCGATCTCCGGTGTGAGCACCGGCATCTCGGCCGCCGACCGGGCGCACACCATGCGTCTGCTGGCCGATCCGCGCACCCGCGCCGGTGAGCTGTCCCGGCCCGGGCACGTCTTCCCGCTGCGCGCGAATCCCCGTGGCGTGCTCGGCCGCCCGGGCCACACCGAGGCCGCGGTCGACCTCGCCCGGCTGGCCGGACTGCGCCCGGCCGGGGTGATCGCCGAGGTCGTCAACGACGACGGCTCCATGGCGCGCCTGCCCGAGCTGCTGATCTTCGCTCGCGCGCACCGCATTCCGATCGTCTCGATCGCCGATCTCATCGAGTACCGCCGGCGGCTGGAGAACGGGATCGCGCGGGTGGTGCAGACCCGCCTGCCCACCCGCTTCGGCGACTTCCGGGTGGTCGGCTACGCCGACGAGCACTCGGGCACCGAACATCTGGCGCTGGTGTACGGCGATCCGGCCGGCGCGGACACCCTGACCCGCGTGCACTCGGAATGCCTGACCGGGGACGCCTTCGGGTCCCGGCGCTGCGACTGCGGCGAACAGCTCGACGCGGCGCTGGCCGCGGTGGCCGAGCACGGGCGCGGGGTCGTGGTGTACCTGCGCGGGCAGGAGGGCCGGGGCATCGGCCTGCTGAACAAACTGCGCGCCTACGAACTTCAGGATCAGGGCGCGGACACCGTGGACGCCAATGTCCGGCTCGGGCTGCCCATCGACGCCCGGGACTACGGCGCCGCCGCCCGCATCCTCGCCGATCTCGACGTGCGTTCGGTCCGGCTGCTGAGCAACAACCCGGCCAAACAATTCGGGCTGGAGGCGCACGGCATTTCGGTGACCGCGCGGGTTCCACTGCACACCGCGCCCACCGAACACAATGTGCATTACCTGCGCACCAAAAGGGATCGCATGCGGCATCAGCTGCCCGATATCGACGCCGCGGTCGGCTTTCACTGATCGTGTCCGGACGGCGGCAACGCACCGGGCGGAAAGTCCATCCCGCCGCTGTTGGCGGACTTCCGGCCGTTCGGACGCGCATTCGGTAGGGTCGGGTCGCGCAACGTGACGCGGGCAGTCGCAGGAGGTCAAGGTGCCGAGTTTTCTCAGCCGCGTGGTGCTGCCGAACTATTTTCGGCTCATTCGCGCGAATCGGCCGTACCTGGGTCCCGACGGCGCACGAAAACATCTGCGCGAACGCACCATTCGACCCAAGAGCTACGGACCGCCCCGGCGTTTGCGCACCGGCGTCGCGGTCAGCGCGGATCACGTGGGCGGCTGGCCGGTGTACACGATCACGCCGCGCACCGGCCGGGTGCGCGGCAACGTGGTGTACCTGCACGGCGGAGCCTGGGTCAACGAGATCTCCCCGCAGCACTGGGCGCTGGCCGCGGACATCGCCGTCGCGGCCGGTGCGACGGTCACCGTCCCCATCTATCCGCTCGTGCCCTTCGGGACCGCCGAGGAGGTGGTCGCCGGCGTGTGCGAGCTGGTGCTGGCCAACCGTTCCCGCTACGGCGAAGTCTGCCTGGCCGGCGATTCGGCGGGCGGGCAGATCGCGCTGTCCACCGCCGCGGTGCTGCGCGACGAGCACGGCATTCGCCTGCCGCGCACGGTGCTCGTCTCCCCCGCGCTGGATCTGTCGCTGGCCAACCCCGAGATCGACGTCGTCTTGCCGACCGACCCCTGGCTGGGCAAGGAGGGCACCCGCGTCTTCATCGAGCTCTGGCGCGGGGTGCTGCCGCTGTCGGATCCGCGGGTCAGCCCGCTCATGGCCGACATGGACGGGCTGGGACCGCTGACGGTCTTCAGCGGCACCCGCGACATCGTCTGGCCGGATGTGAAACTGCTGGTCGCCAAGGCCCGGGCGGCGGGCGTGGAGATCGACTACCACGAAGCGCCCGGGCTGGTGCACGTCCATCCGCTGATCCCGGTGCGCGAGGGCCGCGCCGCGCGGGCGGTGCTGCTCGACACTCTCGCCCGGGCACTGGCCGGAACCGAGGAAAAGCCCCGTGCGCCAAGTGAACCCGGAACCTAGGCGGGACACCCCGCGGCGATCGGAACGGCCGCGATCAGTCGCCCGGACGCGGATGCTCGGCCAGCCAGGCGCGGGCGCGCGTCGCGGAGGCACGGCTGAGCCACGCGTCCTGGATGATCTCGGTCAGCTCCTGCAGCGTCAGTTCGGGCAGGCGCGCCGAGCGCAACAGCACCGAGGAATGGCCCTTGAAATGCGGTGTGGTGAAGAAGGGCGAGTCCGGGTCCTGCACCAGGGCCTGCTTGTCGGATTCGGACGGCACCCAGAAGACGATGACGTCCGGATAGCGGTCCCCGGTCTCGGGATCGACCGCGTCCGGCCGGGGCGTCCGGAAGAAGATGAAGGACTTCGCGCCCACCTGGTAGACGGGATTCTCGGCGGGGCCGTATTCGACGGTCACGTGGGGCATCGCCAGGGCGAGGTCGTGCACATCCGCCAGACGGGCGCAGCGCGGCTTGGTCGGCACCCTTCGAGGGTAGCCGCCGGGCTCCGGCACAGACGGCAAAGGCGGCATATGGGGCAGGTCGGAAATCATGCCGTCTTCACATCGCAAAACCCGACAAATCGGGCGATGAGCCGGAAGGATGCCTGTTCGGAGCGTCATGGGGTGTAAGCCGGGGCACAGTGCCCGCGAGCACGCCTGGCGATCGGCGACGAGCAGGGCTTATGGGGCGTCGCTGGCAGGGAACCCGACAAATCGCATAGGTTGGTGCGCATGGCACGGCGTGGCAATGGAAATCTGACCGCCGAGGTCACCAGTTTCGTCGGGCGCCGCGACGAACTGGCTACCGCGAAGCGGCTGCTGCCCACCACCCGGGTACTGACCCTGCTGGGTCCGGGCGGCATGGGCAAGACCCGGCTGTCCCGGCAGATCGGGCAACTGGTGGCGCGGGCGTTCCCCGACGGCGTCTGGATGGTCGAACTGGCCGATGTCCAGGACCCCGAGCTGGTCACCCTCACCGTGGCCGAGGCCCTGGATCTGCGCGACGAGTCGACCGCGCCGCTGCCCCGGCTGACCGAGTTCCTGGCGAACAAGCGCCTGCTGCTCATCCTGGACAACTGCGAACACCTCATCGACGAATGCGCGCGACTGGTCGGGCGCATCATCGCCACCACCCCGGACGTGCGGGTGCTGGCGACCAGCCGCGAGGTGCTCGGCATCCCCGGCGAGCAGGTCATGCCGGTACCGCCACTGACGGTGCCGGACAACGACTCCGGGCTCGACGGCGACGCGCTGACGCTGTTCACCGAACGGGCCAGCGCCGCCAATCCGGCGTTCGTGGTCACCGCCGCCAACCGGCCGGTGCTGGCCGAGATCTGCCGCAGGCTCGAAGGCATGCCGCTGGCCCTGGAATTGGCGGCGCTGCGGCTGCGCATGTTCACCCCGGAACAGATTCTCGACCGCCTCGACGACACCATGGAACTGCTCAGCGCCGGACCGCGCACCGCGCCCGAACGCCAGCAGACCATCGAGGGCGCGATCCGCTGGAGTTACGACCTCTGCACCCCCGCCGAACAGCTGCTGTGGGAACAGCTTTCGGTCTTCGCCGGCGGTTTCGACCTGGAGGCCGCCGAGGCGGTGTGCGAACTCGGCGTGCCGCGCAAGGCCAAAGGGGCGCTGCTGGACGCGCTCACCGGGCTGGTCGACAAATCGGTGGTGCTGCTGCGCCTGGACGGCGATACCGCGCGCTACTCCATGCTCGAGCCCATTCGCCAGTTCGCGGTGGACCGGCTCGCCGAACGCGGCGAATCGGCCGCTGTGCGCGCCCGCCATCGCGCGCACTTCCGGCAGCTGGCCATGCGCGGGCAGACCGCGTACTGGACCGGCGAGGACGTGGCCTGGTTCCGCGAACTGAGCCGCGAACACGCGAATCTGCGTGCGGCGCTGCGCACCGGGCTCGAGGACGAACCGCTGGATACCATGGCGACGGTCACGGTGCTGCGCCCGTTCTGGGAGCACAATCGTTTCCTGTCCGAGGGGTACCGCTGGCTGGTGGACGCGCTGTCGCGCAATCCGGAGCCGACGGCCGAACGCGCCAAGGCATTGTCCTCGGCCGCCTCGCTGGCCGCGCTGCTCGGGGATCAGCACTCCGCGGCCAAGCTGGTCGCGGACTGCCTGGAACTGGCCGCCAGCCTCGATGATTCGGACATCATGGCCGAAGCGTCCCTGGATCGCTCACTGCTCGCCTTCGCCGAGGGCGATCAGGCCTACGCCCTGGAACTGGGCCACGAGGCCATCGATCTGGCGGCCGCACACGGGCAGGACGCCATCGAGATGGACAGCCACGCCTTCTCTTTCATGTGCGCGATGGTGCTGGACGCGCCGGGCCGCACCGAGCTGGCCGAGGGCTTCTTGAAGCTGACGACCGCCAGCGGATCCCATCTGCTGGGCGGACTGGCGCTGTGGACGGTCGGCATAAACCATTGGCGGCTAGGCGATCTGGAGGCGTCGGCGCAGTATCACCGGCGCGCCATCGAACAGCTCGCGCTCTTCGACCGCTGCATCTGGCTGTCCTCCGCCTTCGAGGGCCTGGCCTGGACCGTGTCCGCGGCGGGCGACCCCGAGCGCGCGGCCCGGCTGCTGGGCGCCGCGGAATCGCTGCAGCGCAGCACGATTCGACTGGCGCACACCATCACCGTCGCGGTCGGGGACAAGGAGCGCTGCAAGATGCGCGCGGCCCTGGGCGAGGACGCGTTCCGTGCCGCCTTCGGCGCGGGCGCGAACATGCCGCTGGAGGAGGCCATCGACTACGCGATGGGCCGTGCCCCGGCCCCCGCCGCCCCCGCGCTCGAACCGGTGGTCACGCGCGCGCCCCGGAAGTCGGCGGTCGCGGTGTCGGAAACAAATGTGCTGACCCGCCGTGAGAAGGACGTGGCGCGGCTGGTGGCGGCCGGGCACAGCAACAAGCGCATCGCCGCGGATCTGGTCATCTCCATTCGCACGGCCGAAACCCACGTCGAGCACATCCTGACCAAACTGGGCTTCACCTCACGCACCCAGGTCGCGGCCTGGGCGCACGAACATCAGCTCTGAGTCCGTGCGCCGGCCGCGGCGCGTCCCCGATCGGACGCGCCCGAATCACAATCCGTTCGTGAGGAAGTCGAGCACCGAACGCTCGAAGGCGTCCTTGCGCTCGATCTGGACCCAGTGCCCGCAGCGGGCGAAGGTGCGCAGATCGGCGTTGGGCAGCTGCCTGGAGGGGAACAGCGCGCCCTCCACCGGGGTGACGCGATCGTCGCGGCCCCAGAGCATGAGGACTTCGTGGCGCAGGTTCTTCAGCCGCGCCCAGAGCGGTAGTGCCTCGGCCATCTTCGGGTTGTAGAAGGTCGCGTAGGCATCGCGCAGCGCGGCCTGTCCCCGGGGATCGGCGGCGGCCTTCAGGCGCGTGGCGACGAGTTCCTCGGTGAGCGTGGCCTCGTTGCTGACCATGGCGCGCAGGAACCCCATGGCGGTGTCGTCGGTGGGGTTCGCGTTGAACTCCATCAGTCGCCGAATGCCTTCGGACGGTTCGGGTCCCAGCACATTCACCCCGACGCCGCCGGGCGCCATGAGCACTACGCGGTCCACCCGGTCCGGGTGCTCGAGCGCGGTCAGCGCCGCCACCCCGCCGCCCATGGAATTGCCCAGCAGATGCGCCTTCTCGATGCCGAGCTCGTCCAGCAGCCCGATCACCGCGTCCGAGGCGATCCGAAGGTAGTTGCGTTCGTACACTTCCGGGCGGCCGCTCGCGCCGAAGCCCGGCTGATCCAGCACCAGGCACCGGAACCGCTCGGCCAGCACCGGCAGGTTGCCGCCGAAGTTGGCCCAGCCCGAGACGCCCGCGCCGGAGCCGTGCAGCAGCACCAGGGGCGCGCCGGAGCCCGCCTCGTGGTACCGCAGCTTGCTGCCGTCGACGGTGACCCAGCGCTCGGTGTTCTCCACCGTGAGAGTCATCTACAGCATCCGATCCGTGACCTCGAGGCCCATCGCGCCCCTACCGAACATGGCCAGCGCGCGCTCGACGTCGTTGATCGCGTGCACGCTGCCCGCGTGCGCGTCGCGCCAGTGCCGCTCGATCGGGTTGGGGCGGCGGATGGAATGCCCGCCGGAGTTCTTGAACAGCAGATCGATGGCCTCGAGCGCGCGTTCGGTGCCGCGCACCTGGTCGCGGCGGGCGCGCAGGCGCAGCTCGAACGGGATGTCCTCGCCCGCTTCGGCATAGCGCAGCTGCTCGGAGGTGTTGCGCTCCATCTGCAGGATGGCGGCGTCGATCTCACTGGCGGCGCGGGCGATGCGCACCTGGGCGAACGGATCGTCGGAGACCTTCTGGCCGCCGTAGGACAGCCGCACGCGCTCCTGCTGGCGCGCGATGTGCGCCTCGTACGCGCCCTCGGCCGCGCCGATGATCGGGGCGGTGATGGTGTTGGAGAAGACGCTGCCGAACGAAATCTTGTACAGCGGAGCGGTGTTCACCTCCTGGCCGGGGCCGATGAGGTTGGCCTGATCGGTGGCCGAGTACAGGCGGTACGCGGGCACGAACGCCTTGTCGATGACGATGTCGTTGGAGCCGGTGCCGGACAGGCCCGACACGTGCCACACATCGTCGATGCGGTAGTCGGTACGCGGCACCAGGACCGTGTAGTAGTCCATGCCGTTCTCCGAGGGCAGCAGCGCGCCCAGGAACACCCACTGCGCGTGATCGCAGCCGGAGGAGAAGCTCCAGCGGCCGGACATCTCGAAGCCACCCTCGACCGCGCTGAGCTTGCCGGTCGGCGCGTAGGAGGAGGACACCAGGGTGTCGGGGTTCTCGGACCACACGTCCTGCTGCGCCCGGTCGTCGAACAGCGCCAGCTGCCACGGGTGCGCGCCGAGCACCGAGGTGACCCACGCGGTGGACGGGCACGCGCTCGCGACCGCGCGCACCACCCGGTAGAAGTCGACCGGAGAGTCCTCCGCGCCGCCGAATCGCTTGGGCTGCAACATCCGGAACGCACCGGCCTCGGTCAGCTCCGCGATGCTGGCGTCGGGCACCCGCCGCTGCTCTTCGGTTTCCACCGCCCGTTCGCGGATCGAGGGCAGCAGATCCCGAACCTGATCGAGCACCTTGTTGGTCATGCGGGTGTTTCCTCCTCGTGCGGTGGTTCCTGCACTCGACGCTATGGCGTCCGGACCCCGCCGACCGGAAAAGTCCCGGTGGGCGGAATCGGACGCGGCGTCTCGTGACGGGTCCATCGGCGCGCAGGACCGGGCGATCAGCGATCTCCCGGCTATTTGTGCTCGATCTCCCAGTCGGAGTCCTCGTTCAGGGCCTGGCGGACGCGGGCCTCGAGGTCGGGATTCCAGTTCTCGGGCTGCACGACCGAGACCCAGCCGTCGAGAACCAGCGTGCCGTAGCGGTGACCGTGCCCCGAGGGCACCTTCTGCGCGTGCGCCAGGTCCGCGCTGACCTGCCAGAACGTCACCACCGGCCACCAGCGAATGGATTTGGAGACGTCCGAGCCGCGCGGTTCCCGCAGCCAATCCGGTTGCTCGAACAGCAGATCCGAGGACCACCAGACGATGGGGTCCGACGCGTGCTGCAGGTACGCGATGCGGGGGTCGATCCACGCGGTGGGCGGCCGGTTCAGGTCGGGGGCGTCGGCGGCGAATCGGACGATGAGCCCGTCGGCGTAGATGGGCAGAATCTCCGGGGTGCCCGGATCGCGGCGGGTGGTGAACTGGTTCCAGAGGCGGTTGGAGTTCGGCGGGCCCACCCACAGCACACCGTCGACCAGCGTGCGGATGTCGTCGAGTCCGGTGAAGGCGGCCTCGGAGCCCTGTGAACCCAGACTCTCGCCGTAGACCAGCAGTTTGGGACGGGCGTCCGGCGGCAGCTGTGCCCAGCGTTCGTGGACCGCGTGCACCAGCAGGCGGCCGGCCTCGGCGGCCTTGGACTTGTCCGACAGGAACGACAGCACGCTGGGCAGGTACGAGTACTGGGTGGCGGCGATGGCGGAGTCGCCGCCGTACATGTACTCGATGGATTCGGCGGTGGTGGAGTCCACCCAGCCGGTGCCGGTGGTGGTCACCATGACCAGCACCTTGCGGTCCCACGCCCGGGTGCGGTCCAGTTCCTTGACCACGAGTTCGGCGATGGCTTCGGGATTCTCGGCCGATTCGAGCCCGGCGTAGACGCGAATCGGATCGCGGGCCGGGGCGCCGGTGACCTGCGCGATGCGCTCGGCGGTGGGCACGAAGGAGACGAACCAGCGGCCCTCCGAGCCCAGCGTGTCCCAGGGCGCGAGCGATCCCGGGCTGCCCGAGCGCTCGGGCTGGACCGGCTGCACCGCGGCCGGGGAGGTATTGCTGTTGCGGACGCTGAACGCCGAATTGGCCACGGAGAAGAACGCTTTGGCCAGTACGCCCTGGAACAGCATGACGCTGAGCACGACCACGACCACGAACCCGGCGGGCAGTGCGATCGCGCGCGGAATGTGCCAGTTGATGTTCAGCACCCGCACGATGGTCCGGATCAGCCACCGCACGAGCCGGAAGAGACCGATGACCAGGGCCACGGTGGCGGCGGCGAGCAGTTCGGCGCGCAGATAGCTGGAGGTCTCGGTGGGTTCCATCCCCATGAGCACCTGCAGATCCCGCTGCCATCGGGCCGAGCGCGCGAGGATGGCCGCCGCGCCCAGCGCCGCCCCGAGCACGATCACCAGCTTCACGATCTGGCGGATCCGGTCCCCGGGCTGGGCCAGTCGCACCCGGGCGCGGGTGCGGGCCGGGATGCGCGGCCAGGCCCATTTGCGGAACGCCCACTCCAGCACGCAGCCGACCCCGTAACCGATCACCGCGCTGATGCCGCTGACCAGGCCCTGGAAGATCCAGGTGCGCGGCAGCAGCGAGGGCGAGACGGACCAGGCGAAGAAGATCGCGCCGATCACCACCCCGGTGTAGTTCGGCTTGATCGCGTGCTCGGCGGCGCTGAGCACGCCCAGCACGCGTTGCGGCAGCGACGGACTCGACTGTGGCGCGGTCGTCATGACCCGAGTCTTCCCGCCCACTGCGCCGATTCCGGACCACGACACGCAACCGATCAGCTACTGCCGGACGTCCGTCCGACTCCGCTTCTCCGGCGCGGCCGCACACCACCGACCGCGTTCACCGCAGCGGGCGCTACACCGGATCGACCGAGACGCCGCTCCCGCCGCCCGGGTTCAAGCCCGGGCGGCAGCGGAAACTCCCGCGCGGCGGCCGAAGAACGTGCCGTCGCCGAGGGAGGTGCCCGAGATGTAGCCGAAGCCGTGCAGGCCGTTGGCCGCGCGGCCCGCGGCGTAGAGGCCGGGGATGGGCGCGCCGTCGAGATCCAGGACGTGGCCGTCGAGGTCGGTGTGCAGGCCGCCGAGGGTGAAGACCGAAGCGCCTGTGCCCTTGCGGTTTCCGGACTCGGCCGGCGGACGCACGCCCGCCTTGACGTCGATGGCGGCGAAGGGCGCGGTGAGCGGGCGGAGCCAGCGCACGGCCTTGTGGTGGTCGAGATCGGCGCCGCGCTCGGCGAATTCGTTGTAGCGGCGGATCGCGTCGGTGAGCGAGCCCGCGGGCAGGCCGGTGAGCTCCTCGAGCTCGGCGGGGGTCTCGGCGACCTGGTGCGGGCGCACGCCCCAGCGCTGGGATTCGGGGACGGCCTCGAACCCCTCCTCGTCGACGATGACCCACACCGCGGTGTCACCGCCCGCCCAGCTGCCGCCCATGTTCTGGCGGTACAGCGCGGCCTGGCCGATGCGGCCGGGATAGGTGTCCTCGTTCATGAACCGCTGCCCGCGCGCGTTCACGACCATGCCGCGCGCGGCCAGTCCCGGAATCAGCGACATGCCGACCTGGCCCGCCGACATGTGCCGCACCGCCGCGCCCAGGGCCTGCGCCATGCGGATGCCGCTGCCGTCGTCGGTGCCCGCGCTGACCTTGGTGTGCCCGAGCAGTTCCGGTGCGTGCGCGGCCAGCATCCGGTCGTTGTCGACGAAGCCGCCGGTGGTGAGCACGACACCGCGGTGCGCGCGGATGCGCACCTCCCGGCCGTAGCGGCGGGCGGTCACGCCCACCACGACGCCGGAGTCGTCGACGATGAGCGCGTCGGCGTGGATGTCGAACAGCGCTGTCGCACCGGCGGTTTCGGCCGCCTCGGTCAGGCACTCCATGAGCAGCTTGCCGCCGAAGTCGTTGGCGGTGGGCCGGTGCCCGCGCGGCGCCGGGGTGGCGAGTTCGGTGAAGGGCCAGCTGTTCTCGCCGAGCCACATCAGCCCGTCGTCGGTGGGCGGCACCCAGGTCGGGGAGTCCCAGAGCGTCGGCTTGAACGGCACGCCGCGATCGACGAGCCAGCCGAAGTGCTCGACGCTGCCCGCGCAGTACGCCTCGATCTTGGCCGCGTCCGCCCCCGCGCCCAGGGCCGCGGTCAGGAAGGCCGCCATCGCCTCGGGGGTGTCCTCGAACCCGCACGCCCGCTGGATCGGCGTGCCACCGCCGAGGTAGATCTCACCGCCGGACATGGCCGACGCGCCGCCGGGACCGCCGGAGCGGTCCAGCACCAGCACCCGCGCCGCGGCCCGGGCGGCCTCGAACGCCGCCGACGCGCCCGCCGCGCCGTAGCCGACGACCAGCACCTCGGTCTCGATGTCGTAGTCGCCCACCTCGCTCGCGGCCAGCGGCCGCACCGATTCACGCACTGTCATGTCTCGACGGTGCCCGCCCGCACCCTCCGGACATAGCGCGGCATCTTGGTGAGCGAATCCGATATCCCGTTGACCGGGACTGCGACCCTGTCCGGGGCCGGCCGGCAGGGACGGTGTGTGAACGGCGTCACGTTGGTTGGGGACGCCTCACGAGGAGGAGAGTCAATGCGGATTCTGGTCACCGGAGTCACCGAGCCGAGCGGTCGTTCCGTAGCGCGCATGCTGCTGGCGGCCGGGCACGAGGTCATCGGCCTGGACCGGCAGCGCAATCGCTACGTGGACCCGCGCGTGGAGACGATCGCCGGGGATCCGGCCGACGCGGGGCTCGCCGCGCGCGCCCTCACCGGCGCGGACGCGGTGGTTCACCTGGCGCAGGGCCCGGTCGGCGCGATCGCCACCGCGGCCCGCGAGGCCGGCGTCCGGCTCGTGGTTCCGGTTGTGGCGGAATCGGATTCGAGCGTCGAGCGCGCCGTGGCCGCCAGTGGCGCGGACGCGCTGATCGTGCGCACCGCGCTGATCGCCGGCCGCCGCGTCGACGGCGGCACCTGGCGTGTCCTGGAGAATCTGGCCGGCGCGCGCGGCGCCGGGGCCATGCAGGTCCTGCACTACGACGACTTCGAACGTTTCCTGGTGCTGGCCGCGCTGTCCCAGCGCGGCGGCACGGTCGGTTTGGCCGCGCCCGGCGAGGTGTCCGGCGACGACGTGCGCCGCACCCTGCGGGACGCGGGCGTCAAATACACGGCGTGGCTGGGCCGTTCGGCCGCCGGCCGCGCCGTCGTGGACACCGCCGCCGCCCGAGACGCCTGGGGCTTCCGCTACGGCTGGACCGCCCGCGAGACCGTCGAGGATGTCGCGCGCGGCCTGCACGGGCGGGTGTCGAGCGGTTCGGGGATGAAGAACAAGCGCGGCGCGATCCCGCTGCCCTCGCACGTGGTGCCGCAGAACGCCCCCACCTCGGACGGCTACCAGCTCAAAGCCTCTGCGCCGCAGGGCCTGCAGGGTGAGTTCGACGACCTGCTCGACGATCGCATCCCGGTGTTCACCGCCACCAACACCTCCGAGGCGCTGCCCGGGCCGCTGACCCCGCTCACCATCGATCTGCAGGCCGGCGCGATCCGGCTCGGCAACGAGGCCATGGGCCACATGATCGCCATCGAGGGAGTCGCGCTGGAGCACTGGGTCTCCCGCGTCACCGGCGTCATGGGGCACCACATGTACATCAACGCGTCGATCGGGGTGTTCTCCGCGGAGAACATGCCCGGCTGGGACGAGGAGAGCGTGCGCCGCGACGTCTACGGCGCGATCGGCGACGTGGAGTTGCACCCCAAGGGCCGCCCGGCCATGGCCACCGGAATCGGCGCCAGGCTCGGCACTTTCAAGGCGCTGGGCCGCGTCGCCTCGACCGCGCTGAGCTACAGCAAGTCCGCCGAGCTCATCAACGCCGCCGCGCACACCGAAGCCCTGGACCGCGATCGCATCGCCGAGCTGACCGACGAGCAACTGCACGCCCGCGCGCTGCTGTGGCGGGACCGCCTGAACCAGGGCTGGATGGCCGCCTCGATCGGCGTCATGATGACCGGTGCGGCCACCGCCGCGCACAAGGGCGAGGTGAAGATCAACCTCGAACGCCTGGAGTCGGCCAGGACCATGCTGGCCGTCGAACGCCTGGCGGCGCTGTGCCGCAAGGATTCCGGCCTGCAGGGCGTCGCCAAGAGCGGCGACGTGGCCGCCGCGCGGGAGAAGTCCCCGGAGTTCGCGCGCGCCCTGGACGAAGAGCTCGCCCGCATCGGCCATCGCGGCCCCGGCGAGTGCGAACTCATCAACGCCACCTTCGGCGATCGGCCCGAACTGCTGGTGACGGCCGCCGGCCGGGCCGCGGAAATGCCCGCACCGCAGCGGGAACCGGTCGCGGAGCCGACCGGGCGCACGGCCAAGATGGCGGTCGGGGCCACGATCTACCGCGAGCGCGCCCGCGACGCGGTGGTCCGGGTGACCAACTGCCTGCGCCTGGTGACCCAGGAGCGCGCGGCGCGCCTGATCAAGGCGGGCAAGCTGACCGAGATCGAGGATTCGGCGTTCCTGACGCTGGACGAAATCCTTTGGGCCCCGGCCGATATGGCCGAGCGGGTGGCCCGGCGCCGCGCCGAGCGCACGCGCTACCAGGGAATCCGCATGCCCGATGTGATCAACGGCGACTGGGAGCCGGAGGAGATCTCCGGCGCGCTCCCGGTCGGGGAGAGCCTGTCCGGGCTCGGCGTGAGCCCCGGCGTCGTCGAGGGCACCGTCAAGCTCGTGCTCTCCATCGACGACGACATCGAGCCCGGTGACATCCTGGTCGCCTCGGTCACCGACACCGGCCACACCGCCATGTTCGGCTACGCGGGCGCGGTCGTGACCGACATCGGCGGCGCCGCTTCGCATGCCGCGATCGTCGCGCGCGAGTTCGGCGTGCCCTGCGTGGTGGATACCAAGACCGCCAGCACCGCGCTGCGGGACGGCCAGCGCGTCCGGGTGGACGGCGCGGCCGGCACCATCACCCTGCTCGCCGACGCCGAGTAGCGCCCGCTGCCGCCGCGGGCGGCCCCGACTTCGGTGCGGCCGTGACGATCTCACGGTCGCGCCGTCGGAACCCGGGCCGGATACCCACAGTTCGGCCCGTGATGGAAAGGAAATCCCCATAGTGACGATTTCGCGCGCAGTACGCGGCACCCTCACCGGTGTTGCCGCGGCGCTGATCGCCGTCCTCCCGGCCACGGCCACCCCGGCGCTCTCGGCCCCGAATGTCTCTATCCTGCAGCAGGCTCCGGTCAGCGCGGCCTTCAGCCTGCAGACCGCGCCGAACGCCCGGGACATCGGCGGCCTGGTCGCGACCGGCGGCAAGGTCAAGTCCGGCCTCGTGTACCGCACCGACGCACTGAACAAGCTGACCGAGGCCGATCAGCAGACGCTGATCTCCGCGGGCGTCACCAAGGTCATCGACTTCCGTGCCCCGAGCGAGAGCAGTTCGGCTCCCGACAAACTGCCGGCCTCCATTCCGGGTGTGGCGTACCCGATCTGGGATCCGAACAACGACTTCTACACGTTCTTCGCCACCATCATCGCCGGCGGCCCCGACGTGCAGGCGGACAAGCTCGGCAACGGCAAGAACGTGCAGTACATGGCCGACTACTACCGGTGGATGGTCACCGATGCCACCGCGCGCGCCCAGCTGTCGGCGGCACTGAAGGACATCGCGAACGCCGACGGCGCGGTGCTGTACCACTGCACCGCCGGCAAGGACCGCACCGGTGTCATGACCGCGACCCTGCTGAGCATTCTGGGCACTCCGCAGAACCAGATCTACGGAAACTTCCTCGAGTCCAACGACCGGCTCGCGGCGACGAACAAGGCCACCCTGGACTACCTCGTGTCTTCGGGCCGGGTGACCGACCGGACCCTGTTCGAGCCGCTGCTCGGTGTGCAGAAGGAGTTCCTGGACGCGTTCATGAACCAGGCCGTCGCCTCCTACGGTTCGTTCCCGGTCTTCGTCAGCAATGGGCTGGGCATCGACGACGCCACCTTCAAGAAGATCACCGGTCGCCTGATCGACAAGGGCGGCAACACCGGTTCGTTCGGCACGGGCTCGTTCTGAGCGTTCGCTGATCGTGCGCTGTAACCGGACGCCGGGTCCGGCCGCACAGCGCGGGTAGTACCGCCGAATGCCGGCGTCGTCGTGTGGGACGGCGCCGGCATTCGCGTACCCGGGGCACTTTTGCGGCGGCGCTGGGAATTTCGGCTCGCGCATTCGCCCGGGCGAGTTCGTAATCGGGGCGAAACCCAGTCACGAATACGATTGCTATTGCGTAAAACGCGCCGAACTCGCGGTGATCGGGTGCATGGTATTGCTATGCGCGCGTTACTGGTCGAGAAGCCTGGACAGTTCTCGGTCGAAACGGTGCCGGATCCCACGCCCGGTGCGGGGGAAGCGGTCGTGCGGGTGGACGCGGTCGGGATATGCGGTACCGATATCCATATCGTGGCGGGTGAATTCCCGCCGACGCCCTATCCCATCATCCCCGGGCACGAATTCGCCGGGGAGGTAGTGGCACTCGGTGCCGATACCGATGGGGTCCGGATCGGTGATCGGGTCGCGGTCGACCCCTCACTGTTCTGCGGGCGCTGCCATTACTGTGCGATCGGTCGCGGAAATCTCTGCGCGAACTGGGGCGCGATCGGCGACACCGTCGACGGCGCCATGGCCGAGTACGTGAAAGTGCCCGCCGCCAACTGTTATCGACTACCCGGGCATCTCACCGCCGTGCACGGTGCTCTGGTGGAACCCCTCTCGTGCGCGGTGCACGGATTCGATGTGCTGCCAAGGCGACTCGGCGCGCACTATCTGATCTACGGGGCGGGCACCATGGGCCTGCTCATGCTGCAACTGGCGAGTGCGGCGGGCGCGGCGTCGGTGTCGATGGTCGACACCAACGTCGACCGGCTCGCCGTGGCCCGCACCCTCGGGGCGGACGCGGCGACCACCGACGCCGGCGATATGGACCGGCCCGAGGGCTGGGAAGTCGTCATCGAGTGCAGCGGAACGGTTTCCGCCATGGAGGATGGATTGTCCCGGGTGCGGCGTGGCGGCACCTATCAGCAATTCGGGGTTGCACCTGCGGACGCGCGAGCGAGTGTCTCGCCCTTTCGCATCTACAACGACGAGATCACCATCGTCGGTTCGATGGCGGTCCTGCACAGTTTCGGGCGGGCCGTGGATCTTCTGGGCGAAGGCGTCATCGACGCGGACACCATGATCACCCACGATTTCGCGCTCGACGAATTCGGTGACGCGCTGCGCACTTTCCGTGCGGGCGCGGGCCGCAAGATCCAGCTGCGTCCCGGACGGGGCCCGGCGCGATAGAGACGGGCTGGGACCAATGACGGTCGTTGCCGGAGTGGACTCTTCGACTCAATCCTGCACAATCGTGGTGTGCGACGCCGATACCGGAACGGTATTGCGGCAACGGCAGATCGCGCATCCCGAAGGCACCGAGGTCGCACCCGCGCTGTGGTGGGAGGCCCTCAAGGCCGCCTGCGATCGCATGATGCGCGATGTGGAGGCGATCGCCGTCGCCGGCCAGCAGCACGGGCTGGTCGTGCTGGACGCGGCGGGCGACCCGGTGCGAGACGCACTGCTGTGGAACGACACTCGCTCGGCCGAGGCCGCGGGCCAGCTGGTGGCCGAGCTGGGCGGGCCGCAGGCGTGGGCGGACGCGGTGGGCAGCGTGCCGCTGGCGGCGCACACCATCGCCAAACTGCGCTGGTTCGCCGACCACGAGCCCGGCCTCGCGGACCGGACCGAGCGCGTGCTGCTGCCGCACGACTACCTGACCTGGCGCCTGCGCGGCGGCGATCCCGCACACGCGCCGACCACCGATCGCGGCGACGCCTCCGGGACCGGCTACTGGTCCCCCGGCGCCGGGAGCTACCGGCCCGATCTGCTGGCGCTGGCGTTCCGCGGCCGCACCCCCGAGGTGCCGCGGGTGCTCGAGCCCGCCGGGGTGGCCGGGCACACCCCGGGCGGGCGGGTGGTCGCCGCGGGCACCGGTGACAATGCCGCCGCCGCACTGGGTCTGGGCATCGTGGACGGGGATGTCGTGGTCTCACTCGGCACCAGCGGCACGGTGTTCACGCGGTCCGCGGCGCCCAGCACCGACGCCTCGGGCGCGGTCAACGGCTTCGCCGACGCCACCGGCGCGTTCCTGCCGCTGGTGTGCACGCTCAATGCCGCCCGCGTGCTGGACGCCACCGCGACGCTGCTCGGCACCGACATCTCCGGACTGGAGGTGCTGGCGGCGCAGTCACCCGCGGGCGCGGACGGTCTCACGCTGCTGCCGTATCTGACCGGGGAACGCACGCCGAATCTGCCGCACGCCACCGCGAGCCTGCACGGGCTGCGCCCGGCCACCATGCGCCCGCACCATCTGGCGCGCGCGGCCATCGAGGGCATGCTGTGCAACATCGCCGAGGCCTTCGATCGACTGCCCACCACGCCGCGGCGCATTCTGCTGATCGGCGGGGCCGCGCGTTCGCGACTGATCGCGCACGCGGCCGCGACGATCTTCGGGCGCACCGTGACCGTGCCGCACGCCAACGAGTACGTGGCCCTGGGTGCCGCCCGGCAGGCCGCCTGGGCGCTGCGCGGCGGGCCGCGGCCGCCGCGCTGGCCGACGCCGCAGGCCACCGAATTCCATGCGCCCGCAGCGGGACAGGGGGCGGCGGTGCGCGAACGCTATGCCGAGATACGGGGCCGGTACTACCCGTGAGGCGGTCGGCTCAGCCGGTGGGAGCCGTGCTCAGCCGAAGACGACCGGGTGGTCGGACAGGAATTCGTCCCAGGTGCCGTGGCGTTCCAGATAGGTGCGCACGGCATCCCGGGCGATCTCCTGTTTCGACCGTCCCTCCACCACCGCCTGCGCGCTCAGCGCAGCTTCTTGATCAGCGTTGAGCCGCAACGTCCATGCCACGGCGCAAGTTGTATCACCTCCGCGTCGCGCTGTCCTGCGTTCCGCGATCGCGGAGCTACCCGCGGTGCACCATACAGAAAAGGAATAAATCGGACATGCGGGCCGACGCTGCGGCCCGGCCGGCGATACGCGTGCCCGGCCTCGCGACCGGTTCCGCTGCCCGCGAAGGCTGTTCGCAGACCGGACCGGTCCGACGCCGACGACAGCTCGGCTCGCGCGCCGGGTACCTACGATGTGCGGTGCTGTTCGGCGGCCAGGAAATGAGCCGTCGCCCGGGTGGATTCGTAGAGCGTGCGGTAGTGCCGGTAGTAGCGGTCGTACTGTGCGGTGTGGGCCGGGTCCGGCTCCACCGTCTCGACGATCGGATTCCAGTCGGCGGTGGGCAGCCCCAGGGCCTCGGCGGCGAGCCGGGCGTCGCCGAGCGCGGCGCCGATGGTCTCGGCGGGCAATTGCTGCGGCAGGCCGGTGATGTCGGAGACGATGCGGGTCCACAGCCCGCCCCGGGTGCCGCCGCCCACCGCGATCAAGCGCGCCGCCGCCCCGCCCGCGTCCGCCATGGCCTCGAGGTTGTGCCGCACGCCGTAGCCGATACCCTCGAGCACCGCGCGATAGAGCTCGGCGCGCGCGTGGGTCAGGGTGAGCCCCGCGATCACCCCGCGGGCGTTCGGATCGAACAGCGGGGTGCGCTCCCCCGCGAAATAGGGCAGCACCAGCAGCCCGCGGCTGCCGGGCGGCACCGCGGAGGCGGCGTCGCCGAGGTCGCCGAACTCACCGCCGACCAGGGTGCGCAGCCATTCGGTCACCGCGCCGGAGGTGGCCATGCCCGCGGCGGACGTGAATGTGCCGGGCCGGGTTCCGCGGGTGGTCCACAGGCCGGGGTGCGGCCGGGGCGCGGTGAGCACCTGGGTCAGGAACAGCGTGGTGCCGTACATGATCATGGTGTCGCCGGGCTCGCGCGCGCCGATCCCGGCCGCCTCGGCCCAGGCGTCGATGGTGCCGGTGGTGACCGGCAGCCCGGCGGGCAGTCCGGTCTCGGCGGCGGCCCGCGCGGTCAGGTGCCCGACTATCTCGGCGGGCCAGGCCAATTCGGGCAGGGGCAGGCCGGGTGCGACCGAATCCGCCCAGTCCCGCGCCCAGTCACAGGCCACGAGGTCGTACATCGGCACGCATTGGCTGGCCGACTGGTGGTCCAGGACGTAGCGGCCGGTGAGCCGGTGCACCAGAAAGGAGCTCGCCATCAGCAGCATGCGCGTGTCTTTCCAGACCTGCGGTTCGTGCCGGGCCAGCCAGCGCAGTTTGGGGCCGACGGCCTGACTGGTCAGGGGTGAGCCCGAGCGCTCGAGGACGGTGTCCGCGCCCAATTCGTCGGTCAGCTCGGCTATTTCGAGGCCGGCGCGGGTGTCCACGCCGTACAGGATGGCCGGGCGCAGCGGCTGCCCGCCGTCGTCGGCCGGCAACAGGCAGGGGCCGATGCCGCTCACCGCCAGGGCCTCGATGGGCTGACCGGCCGCGCCCAGTTCGCGCGCGATCGCCCGGAAATCCGCCCACCACACGGTCTCGGCGTCGTGCTCGAACCAGCCGGGCCTGGGCATGGACACCCGGTGGGCGCGCTCGGCCCGGCGCAGCACCCGGCCGCGATGATCGGCGAGCACCCCCTTGGACGCCGAGGTGCCGATGTCTATGCCGAGCAGCATGATCGCCGCCGCGGGGCCGGTCGGTGCGCGCTGCCGAGGAGCGCGCCGGAAGGGCTGCGAACCGGTAGGCGGGGACTGTCGGGAACGAGGGTGGTGCCGATCCGGGCCAATGCCTTGCCTCCCCGCGGTGGGTGGACTCTCGACTCTCCCCCAGAATCCCAGCTCCGCCTGCGGCGCATGCCCGAATCCGGAAGATCGGTCTGCTCCGCCGAGATAGGACAGGAGCTGACCTAATCCCCCGCCAGACTGATCTCATGACGGAAATCTCGCTGCGCACGCTGAACCGGACCCTGCTCACGCGGCAGCTGCTCGTCGAGCGGGCCGAGCTGCCCGCCGCCGATCTCGTCCGCCGGCTCGTCGCGGTGCAGGGGCAGGAGCCGAACTGGCCGTACGTGGGGCTGTGGACCCGGCTCGCCGGCTTCGGTCACGACGAGCTGGCGGCCCTGCTGCGGGATCGGACCGTGGTGCGCTCCACCATGATTCGGCGCACGGTGCATCTGGCGGCCGCGGACGACTACCGCTGGCTGTACCCGACCGTGCGCGCCGCCGTCGAGCAGCTGTATTCGGCGGCCTACTTCCAGGAGGCGCTCGGAACGGCCGACCGTGACGAATTCCGCTCCGCCGGTGCGGAACTGCTCGCCGGGCGCACCCTGTCCCGGCGCGAGCTGGGCCTGGCGCTGGCCGAGCGGTTCCCCAGCCCGCATCCGGGGCGGCTCGCCCAGGCGCTGGGCGTCGTGCTGCCGCTGATCCACGACGACGCCGCCGGGGTGTGGGGCGCGTGGCGCAACCGGCGCGTCTCGGTCTCGCTCGCCCCGGACTGGATCGGCGAATCGGTGCACGAGACGCCGGATCCGGAGACCCTGATCCTGCGCTACCTGGCGGCTTTCGGACCGGCGAGCGTGGCCGATATGCAGGCGTGGTCCGGGGTGACGCGACTGGCGGCGGTGGTCGCGCGGCTGCGCCCGAACCTGCGGGTCCACCACGACGACACCGGCCGCGAACTGTTCGATCTGCCGGAGGCGCCGCTCGCCGACCCCGATCTGCCGGTGCCCGTGCGCTTTCTGCCCGCGTTCGACAACGCGACGCTCGGCCACCGCGATCGCCGCCGGATCATCAGTGACGCCGACCGCGCGCGAATCAACCGGATCGCCTCGGCGGGCGTGCCGATGTACCTGGTCGACGGGTTCGTGCACGGGACCTGGGCGGTCGAGGACGCCACGATTCGCGTCACGCCGTGGCACCCGTTCACCGGCACGGCGCGGGCCGAGGTCCGGGCCGAGGCCGAGGCACTGCTGCCGTTCATCGCACCGGGCGAGGACGGCAAGGTCATCGTCGAATCGGTCTGAGCCGGAGGACTGTTCGAGATCGGTCCGAGGCATGCTCGTGCGGCGACCACGTCGCTGTCCGAGCCCCGCCCCGGGGCGCGCCCGTGCGGCGACCGTCGATAGCGGCCGATCCGCGCCGCAGTCGGAACAGCCGAGGCGCGAGGGGGATCGATACCCGCGCCACCGGCCCGGCAGCGCCTACTCGACAGGCTGCACCAGGGTGTCGCGGAGCCGGTCGAGTTCGGCGGCGGTCAGCCCGTTGGCCCGCAACCAGGCGGCCGCACCGCCGTGGTCCGCGTGCAGGTTCGCCAGGAAGCGCAGCATCACGTCGGCGGTGATCGCCAGGATGCCGGTGTTCGCCGGGGGCAGGCCCGCGTAGGAGGGCAGCGCGTCGAGGCGGTCGCGAACGCGCTGCATGCGCTCGTTGGTGAGCACGTAGTCGTGCGCGATGGCCTCGTGTTCCACACCGACCGCGTCCAGCAGGACCGCGGCCAGCACGCCGGTGCGGTCCTTGCCCGCGGCGCAGTGGAACAGCACCGAGCGGCGCTCGGGGTCGATGATCAGGCGCACCGCCTCGACGATGTGCTCGCCGCTGCCCGCCAGCAACTGGCCGTAGAGGTCGGTCAGGTCCACGCGGGTCTTGTCCGGGACCAGATCCCGTGCGGCCAGCGAGGATTGGGGCGACTTGCGAATCGGCAGGTTCGCGATGCGCACGCCGCTGCCCGCGACCGGGCCGTAGCCCTCGCGCTCGACCTCGTCGGGCAGGCGCAGGTCGATGACCGTGCGCAGGCCCAGCGGTTCCAGCAGTTTCCTCAGGTCCGCGGCGGTGGCCTGCTGCAGCGTGCTCGAACGCAGCACCATGCCGAAACGGGTTACGCCGCCGGTGATTACGGGGAGCCCGCCCAGATCGCGGACGTTGTCGATCTGGGCGAACTCGACCCACCGCTGCCCCTGGGACTCTTGGGAAGCACGGGGAGCGGTGTCGGTGAGCGCGGGATCAGTGGGCACGGCCGGCCGCCGCTTCCTCGGCGCGGGTCAGACCGCACAGGCCGATCAGATCCTCGTGCAGTTCGAACCACACGGTGTGATAGCTGTCCATGATGGGACGGGCCACGTAGGTCAGGTCTCCTTCGGCGATGCGCTCGACGGCCCGGTCCAGGCGGTCGGTGTAGCGGATCAGGCGCGGGGCCAGGCCGCCGAGCCGGTGCACCAGCGGGCGCAACGCCCGGTGGGTGGCGGCGAGACGGGCCAGCACGGCGGCGTCGTAGTCGGCGTCCGCGTGGTCGTTGACCGTCGCCGGATCCTTCATCTGCCAGTCGGTGATGATCACCTTGAGATCGGCGTTGTAGACACAGAATTCGTCGTAGGCGGCCGTCAGGGCGGCGTGGTCCGCGCTCGCCCGCTCGGCCTCGAGCAGTTCCGCCAGCCGGGGGCGGCCTTCGGGGGTGAGCCGGAAGCCGGCGGGGGTGCTCGCGCACAGGCCGGCCGCGACCAGGTCCGCACAGTGCGCGGCGATCTCGCCGGCGTCCACGCCCAGGCTCGCGGCCAGGTTGTCCGCGTTCACCCGGCCCTTGATGCCGACGAGCCGCAGCAGTGACAGCTCGGTGACGGGCGCGTCGGCGCGCCCGGGCTCCGGGACGTCGGTGCCGGACTCGGTTGCGGCGGAGCGCTGTTCGAGCCGGTCGGCAAGATCCGCGGGCGCGACGCCCGCCCAGGCCGCCAGCTGCGCCACGTCGTCGAGCACGCTCTGCTCGACCGGTTTGGCGGTGATCTCACCCGAGAGCACCAGTCCCGCACCGCCGTCGACGGTGACGGTCCGGCCGATGAGCGCGTCCACCACGCCCGGCCCGCAGCCGACCACGCACGGCCGGCCCAGTTCCCGGCTCACCAGCGCGGCATGGGAGGTCGTGCCGCCCAGTTCGGTGACGATGGCGCGCGCGGCGATCATGCCGTGCAGATCGTCCGGACTGGTGGTGGGGCGCACCAGGATGACGTCCTCGCCCGCCTCGGCGCGGGCCTCGGCTTCGTCGGGATCGGTTACGACCACACCCGAAGCCAGTCCGGGACAGGCGGATTCACCGCGCGCCAGCGGCTCGTGCCCGGTCGTGTCGCCCGAAGCCGGGCGCAGCACCTCGCGCACCTGGTCGGCGGTGACCCGGTCCAGGGCCTGCCGGGCGTCGATCAGGCCCTCGGCGACCATGGCCACGGCCGTGCGCGCGGCGGCCCGCGCGGTGCGCTTGGCCGGACGCGACTGCAGCATCCACAGCGCACCCGATTCGACGGTGAACTCGATGTCCTGCATATCGCGGCCGTCGCGTTCGAGCAGTTCGGTGGCGGCGATCAGGCGGGCGTGCACCTCGGGCTGGGTCGCGGCCAGGTCGGCGAGCGGACGCGGGGTGAGGCGGCCCGAGACCACGTCCTCGCCCTGGCCGCCCACCAGCCATTCGCCGTAGACCGGGCCGTCGCCGGTGTTGGGGTTGCGGCTGAACAGCACCCCGGTGCCCGAGAGCTCGTCGAGGTTGCCGAACACCATGGCCTGCACCGTGACCGCGGTCCCCAGCGAGTCGGGCACCCCGCGATTGCGGCGATAGGTCTTGGCGCGCGCGGAATCCCACGACCGGAACACCGCCTCGATCGCGCCGCGCAGCTGCTGCCACGGATCGGCGGGCACCACGCCGTCGGCCGCGCCGAGCACGGTCTCGCGGTACTGGTGCACGAAACGCTCACGAGTGTCGTTGGCGTACACCGGGTTCGAAGTCTCCGCGGCGAGCGCGGCCTGCACCTGGTCGGTCATGCCCAGGTTGAGCACGGTGTCCATCATGCCGGGCATGGACACCGCCGAACCCGAACGCACCGACACCAGCAGCGGCCGCTGCGCCGCGCCGAAGGACCGCCCGGTCCCGCGCTCGATCATGGCGATGCCGGCGCGCACCCGCTCCCAGATCTCGTCCGCGATCGCGCCGCGCCGGGTGTAATCGGCCCACGCGTCGGTGGTGATGACGAAGGCGGGCGGGACCGGCAGGCCCAGCGCCCGCATATGGTCGATGCTCCACGCCTTGCCGCCGATGCGCTCCCGCGACAGCCCGCAGGCGCCGTCGAGTTCGGCGACGGTCACGGCGGCACCGGCCGGGCCGGCGATCAGCTCGGCCACATCGGGTCGCTGCTCCAGCTCGGCTCCCGCGGTCATGTCACTCCTTCGAGGTTCGGAATTCATCAGCACTCCAGCGCTCGCCGCTCGACTGCGGCCTACCGGGCATATGCCGCCCAGAAATATCCCTGTCACCGAGCGTGCCGGGTGACGGCCCTCACGCCCAACCCGCATCCCGATCAGCGGAATCGCGCACCGCCGCCCGAAGGCACGCCCGGTCACCGGGATGGCACGGGAAAAACGGGCAATCAGGTGGGGGTGGTGGGGCAGGATGGGCGAATGGATCGGCGGCATGCGGCATCCATCGGCGGAACTTCGGCGTCCGGCCCGGTCAGCACCATTCCGGCCCTCGTGGCCGACCGCGCCCGGCGGTATCCGGACGCCGTCGCGATCGCCGGGCCCACGGGGCGAGTGACGTACGCGGAGTTGGCCGAACAGGCGGCGGAGGTGAGCCGGGCCGCCATCGCCTCGGGGCTCGAGACCGGCGACCGAGTAGGGCTGTGGGCGCCCAACAGCGACCGCTGGATCGTCACCGCGCTCGGGATGCTCGGGGCCGGGGTCACGCTGGTGCCGATCAGCACCCGGCTGAAGGGATCCGAGGCCGCCGACATCCTGGCCCGCGCGCACGCCAAAGCCGTCTGCACGGTGCAGGAGTTCCTGGGCAACGACTATCCCGGCATGCTCGCCGCGGCCGGTCCGCTGCCCGATCTCGAACACCTGATCCTGCTCGACGACGCGCCCGGCGCCGCCGCCGCGGGCTGGGACACCAGTTCGTGGGCCGGATTCCTGGCCCCGGGCCAGGTGATCCCGGCATCGGCCGCGAAAGACCGTGCGGCGGAAGTACTGCCGGATTCGATCTCGGACATCCTGTTCACCTCCGGCACCACCGGCGCCCCGAAGGGCGTGCTCGCCACCCATCGGCAGACCCTGGAGGTCTTCACCGCGTGGGCCGAGGCGGTGGCGCTGCGCCCGCGCGACCGGTACCTGCTGGTGAATCCGTTCTCGCACACCTTCGGGTACAAGGCCGGCATCATCGCCTGCGTGCTGTGCACCGCCACGATGGTGCCGCTGGCCCGGTTCGAGCCGGACGCCGCGCTGCGGCTGATCGAGAGCGAGCGCATCAGTGTGCTGGCCGGTCCGCCAACGCTTTTCACCGATCTGCTGAACAGCGAGCACGCGGGCCACCTGCTCGGCTCGGTGCGCCTGGCCGGTACCGGCGGGGCGACCATACCCGCCGAGCTGGTGGAGCGGGTGCGCACCGAGCTCGGGGTGCCGTCGGTGTTCACCGCCTACGGCCTCACCGAATCGGTGGGCGTGGTCTCGGTCTGCCCGCCCGGCGCGCCCACCGAACTGCTCGCCGAGACGGTGGGGAAACCGTTGTCCGGCAGCCACATTCGCATCGTCGACCGGGACGGGAGCAACATGCCGCCGGGCGAGCCCGGTGAGATCCTGGTCAAGGGGCCCAACGTGATGCTCGGCTACCTCGACGATCCCGCGGCCACCGCGGCGGTCGTCGACGCGAACGGCTACCTGCACACCGGCGACGTCGGGCTGCTCGGCGACGACGGCTACCTGCGCATCACCGATCGCCTCAAGGACATGTTCATCGTCGGCGGCTTCAACGCCTACCCGGCCGAGATCGAACGGGTTCTGCTGGGGCACCCGCAGATTCGCGATGTGGCCGTCGTGGGCGTTCCCGACGCGCGCCTGGGCGAGGTCGGCCGCGCCGTGGTGGTCCCGGCCGATCCCGCGGCCGCCGACGCAGCCGCGATCATCGAGTGGTCCCGGCAACGCCTGGCCGGCTACAAGGTCCCGCGCGAGGTGGTGTTCACCCCCGCCCTGCCCCGCAACACCGGCGGCAAGGTCCTCAAGGATCGGCTGCGCGACCCCGCCTGAGCGTCGAGATCGACCGTCCGCCATCGGCGGAACATGGCCGGAACCGGCGAGACGACCGATGGCCGCACACCCGAGCAGGTGTGCGGCCACGGTCATCCGGTCGCCGAGCGCGGTCGGGGCCGGAGTCAGATCTCCTTGCGCATCTGCGCGGTGAGGGGCTTCATGTAGCCCGAGCCGAGCAGGCGCTGCATCCAGTTCATCGCCTTGGCGTCGGTGCCGATGAGGATGAGCGGGTCGTTCTTCCCGATGCCCTTGAGGATGGTCCGGGCGCACTGCTCGGGCGTGGTCTTGGCCAGGCCGTCGAAGTTCTTGGCCAGGGCGTCGCGGTCGCGATTGGCCGAAGCCCGCGCCTTCCAGGCGATCTCGGTCTTGATCATGCCCGGGTGCACGCTGGAGACGCCGACGTTGTTGCCCGCGATGATCATCTCCTGGCGCAGGGCGTCGGTGAAGGCGCGCATCGCGAACTTCGAGGAGCTGTAACCGCTCTGGCTCGGGCAGGCCACCAGTCCGAACATGCTCGAGACATTGGCGATGTGACCGTCACCGGAGGCGATCACGTGCGGCAGGAACGCCTTGGTGCCGTACGCCGCACCCCAGAAGTTGATGTTGAAGATCCATTCGAAATCTTCCCAGGTGACGTCTTCGATATTGGCGGTCAGCGAGACACCGGCGTTGTTGATGACGATGTTGACCTTGCCGAAGTCCGACACCACCTCGTCCGCGTGCTCGTACACCGCCGCGCGGTCGGTGACGTCGAGCTTGTACGCGCGGGCCTTGACGCCCTCCTTCTCGCACAGCGCCGCCGTCTCGGCGACACTGTCGAGATTGCGGCCCGACAGCGCCAGCTGCGCACCGTTCTTGGCCAGCTCGACCGCCAGCGCGCGCCCGATGCCCGCGCCCGCACCGGTGATGACGGCGACCTTGCCGTGGAAGTCCTTCATGATCTTTCCTGTCTCGCGCTACTGCGTGGTGAAGCCGCCGTCGGCGATGAATTCCGCCCCGGTGCTGTAGGAGGATTCGTCGGAGATGAGGAACAGCACCAGGTTGGCGAGTTCCTCGGGCGTGCCCGGCCGGGCGATGGGCTGGTTGGCCGCAATGGATTTCGAGCGCTCCGAGGCCGCGACCATCTCGGTCGCGACGATCCCGGGATGCACCGAGTTGACCCGGACGTTGTCGGCGGCGAACTCCTGGGCGGCGGTCTTGGACATGCCGCGCACCGCCCACTTGGAGGCGACGTACCCGAGGATGTTCGAGTAGCCGATGAGCCCGCCGGTCGAGGAGATGTTCACGATCGAACCGACCCCGCCCGCGCGCATGGAGCCGATCACGGCCTTCATGCCCAGGAAGACCCCGACCTGATTGACGTCGATGACCCGGCGGTAGTCCGCCTCGGCCAGCTTGTCGATGGGGTCCACGTGCACGATGCCGGCGTTGTTGACCAGGCCCGAGACCGGTCCGAAGGCCGACTCGGCCTGCGCGACGACATCGTTCCAGGCGGCCTCGTCGGTGACGTCCAGCGGCAGGAACAGCGCCCGGTCGCCGAGTTCGGCGGCCAGGGCCGCGCCCTCGGCGACCAGGACGTCGGTGATGACGACCGCGGCGCCCTCGACGGCGAGCTTGCGCGCGAAGGCCGCGCCCATGCCGCGCGCGCCGCCGGTGACGATGACGTTCTTGGTGCTGACCCGTCCCATGGCGTTACCCCTGATTCCGTCCCGCGCCGGCGGTCGCCGCCGCGCCGTTGACCGCTCCGCCGCGCTTGGCGGCGCGCTTGGGTTCGGCGGCCTTCGCGACGCCCGGAACAGCCTGGGCCGCGGCGTCTTCCCGATCCGCCATGTGATTGGCGGCGATGTAACCGAACACCATCGCGGGTCCGATGGTCGCGCCCGCGCCGGCGTAGTCGTTGCCCATCACCGCGGCCGAGTTGTTGCCCGCCGCGTACAGACCGGCGATGACGCCGCCCTGCTCGTCGAGCACCCGCGAGTGCTCGTCGGTGACGAGGCCGCCCTTGGTGCCCAGGTCGCCGGGAACCATTTCCACCGCGTAGAACGGGCCGCGCGCCAGCGGGGCCAGGTTCGGGTTGGGCTTGACCGTGGGATCGCCGTAGTAGCGGTCGTAGGCCGAATCGCCGCGCTGGAAGTCCTCGTCGCGACCGGCCTTCGCGAAGCCGTTGAAACGCTCCACGGTGGCGGTGAGCTTGCCCGCCGGGATGTTCAGCTGCGCGGCCAGCTCTTCGAGGGTGTCGGCCTGCTTGATGATGCCCTTGTCGAAATAGCCCTGGGGCAGCGGGCGTTTGGGGAAATTTCCCAGGAACAGGTAGTGGTCGCGGAAGTCCTGATCGAAGATGAAGTGCGCGGGACCGGTGCTGCGCCCGGCCGCGGCCTCCTCGTACATCGTGTGCACCACGTTGACGTACGGCGCGGACTCGTTCACGAAACGCTCGCCCTCGTCGTTGACCATGATCGCGCCGGGCTGGGCGCGCTCGGCCAGGCAGAAGAACGGCGGGCGATCGGTGGCGCTGCGCACCGACGGACCCCACCAGGCGTCGTCCATGAGATCGACGGCCGCACCGGCGTTCTGGCCCGCGACGATGCCCTCGCCGACGTTCTCGACCGCGCCCACGGTCCATTCGGTGGACTGCGGGCCGGAGATGTACTTCTTGCGCATCTCCAGGTTGTGCTCGAAGCCGCCTGCCGCCAGCACCACGCCGCGCGTGGCCTTGATGACGACGGGCTTGCCCTCGTGCTCGGCACGCACGCCGACCACGACGCCGTCCTCGACGATCAGCTCGGTGAGCGGGGTGTTCAGCCACACCGGCACCCCGGCGTCGCGCAGCGACAGCCACAGCCGCGCGGCCAGGGCCTTGCCCAGGCTCAGCGGCTTCGCGCCCTTGACCAGGGCCAGGGCGGTGCGCGCGCCGACCTTGACCGCGGTCTTCTTCGCGGTCCAGGTGCGCGCGATCATGTTCAGGTCGTGGAAATCGCTGACCGTGATCGCGAGCCCGCCGGGCGCGGACATGGTCGGCTGGTTGATCTTGTGCAGATCACCGCCGAGCAGCCGGCCGTCGATCACCTTGGGCTCGATGGACCGGCCCTGCGCCAGACCACCCGGGAACTCGGGGTGGTAGTCGGAATAGCCGCGGTCGTAATCGAATTCCCAGTACTGCGAGCGAGTGCCGATGTACTCGAACATCTCCGGGCCGTTGTCCAGGAACGCCTGCTGCTTGGCATCGGGAACACGATCGCCGACAACGGCTTTCAGGTAGGTCTTGGCCATGGTCGGGCTGTCCGGCACGCCCGCGGCCTTCAGCACCGGGTTGTTCGGCACCCAGATGCCGCCGCCCGAGCGCGCGGTGGAGCCGCCGAACAGGCGGGACTTCTCGATCAGGGTGACCGACAGGCCGCGATAGGCCGCGGTCAGCGCGGCGGTCATACCGGCCGCGCCCGAGCCGACGACGACGACGTCGAATTCGAATTCCATGGGTGGTGTCTGTCCTCTAGTAGCCGCAACTGGTGAGCATGCCGCCGTCGACGACGAATTCGCCGCCGGTGCAGTAGCTCGAGGCCTCGGACGCCAGGAACAGCGCCACCTCGGAGACCTCGACCGGCTGACCCCAGCGCGGGATGGGCAGTTCGGAGAAGAAACTGTTGCCGTCCACCCCGCTCGCGCCCGCCACGGACGCGGTCATCGGGGTGGCGATGCCGCCGGGATGGATCGAGTTCACCCGGATACCCGAATGACCCAGCTCCCGGGCGGCGGACTTGGTGAGCCCGCGCAGCGCGAATTTGCTCGCGCTGTAGGCGGACAACCCGGCAGCGCCGACGAAACCCTCCACCGAGGACACGTTGACGATGGAACCGCCACCGGCGTCGATCAGCGCCGGAGCCGCGGACCTGATGCCCAGGAAGCTGCCCGTCACATTGATCGCCTGCATGGTGTTCCACTCGTCCAGGCTCATGTCGAGCAGACGCTTGAAGCGCAGAATGCCCGCATTGTTGACCAGCGTGGTGAGCCGGCCGAAACGCTCGACGGTCTCGGAAACCGCTGCCTGCCAGTCACTTTCACTGGTGACATCGTGGTGCACGTAGTGGACGTCCGCACCCAGCTCGGCCGCGAGGGCCTTACCTTCCTCGTCGAGCACATCGCCGAACACCACCCGCGCGCCCTCGGCGGCGAAGCGGCGCACGTGCTCGGCTCCCATGCCGCGCGCACCGCCGGTGATCAGCGCGACTTTCCCGTCCAACTGTCCCACAGGTTCCCGTCCTTCCTCACGTTTCGAATCGACGCTAAGGCGATGCCCCGGGGGCGGGCAGGTGTGGTCCCGGCCACTGAGACAACCGAATGACCTGAAGGTTTGGGTACTGAACTATTCCGGTTAGGCATAGCGACCGGACCTTGCCGAACAGGCGGTCCCCGGGTAAGCCGGCGAGCTGAGGAGCACACCCGGATGAAGTTCTCGATGATCTTCGAAGCGCAGATGGCGGACCCCACCGCCGCGCACGAGGCCCAGGTGCTGCGCGACTGCGTCGAACAGGCCGTGCTGGCCGATCGAGTCGGCTTCGACACCGTGTGGGCCGTCGAGCACCACGGACTCAAGTGGTACGCGCACATGAGCGCACCGGAGATCTTCCTGACCTGGGTCGCGGCCCGGACCGAGCGGATTCGCATCGGGCACGGCGTGGTGTGCATGCCGTTCAACTTCAACCATCCGGTCCGCGTGGCCGAACGCGCGGGCATGCTCGACGTGCTCTCGAACGGGCGGCTGAACCTGGGCGCGGGCCGCGGGGCGACCGCGGTGGAAACCTCCATGTGCGGGGTCGACCCCGGGCGCACCGCCGCCGAGGTCGAGGAATCGCTGCGCATGATCGCGGCCGCCTGGCAGGACCCCGAAGCCGAATTCTCCTACCGCGGTGAGCTTTTGACCGTCGAGCCGCATCACCTGCTGCCGCGGCCGGTGCAGCGCCCGCATCCGCCGCTGTTCATGGCCTGCACCCGCAAGGACACCCTGAGACTGGCCGCCGAGTACGGCGTCGGCGCGCTGGTGCTGGGGTTCGCGGGCATCGAGGAGATCGCCGAACTGCGCGGCATCTACGACCGGGCCATCGCCGAGCGCAGCGGTGACCGGCTCGTCTCCACCGTGGTCAACGACCATTTCGCGGCGCTGTGCCCGACCATCGTCCTGGACGATCGCGAGCGCGCCCGGCAGATCGGCGCGCGCGGGCAGCGCTTCTTCGCCCAGGCCGTCAAGCACTACTACGGCATGGGACCCGCACCCGACGAGGCCGTGGACCCCGGCGCGGACGAAATGGCCAGGATCCGGGAGGTCGGCGCGGAGCACATCGCCTACCTGCACGAAGCCAAGATCCCGGTGAAATCCGGGTCGGCCGCCATCTTCAACGCCGAACACGCCTACGGCACCGCCGCGGACGCCATCGCCTACGTGGAACGCCTCGCCGCGGCCGGCGCCGACGAGATCCTGTGCCTGATCCAGATGGGCACCGTCCCGCAGGAGGCGTGCCTGGAGACCATCCGGCAGTGGGGCGAGCACGTCATCCCCCGCTTCCGCTGAATCACCGCTCCACATCCACACCGTCACAACCAGTTAGGACACAGCAATGACCGACCTGAACGGCAAAGTCGCCCTCATCACCGGAGCCGCCCGCGGCCAGGGCGCGGCCGAGGCGCGACTGTTCGCCGAGCGCGGTGCGAAGGTCGTCATCACCGACGTGCTCGAGACCGAAGGCAAGGAACTCGCCGAATCCCTCGGTGACGCGGCCCGATTCGTGCGCCACGATGTGACCGACGAGGACAGCTGGGCCGCCGCGGTCGAGGTCGCCGTCTCCACCTTCGGCAAGCTCGACGTACTGGTCAACAACGCCGCGATCTACCTCATGAAGCCGCTCGTCGAGACCGGTTCGCAAGAGCTGGAACGCATTCTGAAGGTCAACCTGATCGGTTCGTTCAACGGCATCAAGGCCGTCATCCCCGCCATGACCGCGGCGGGCGGCGGCTCCATCGTGAACATCTCCTCGCAGGCCGGGCTCGAGGGCCTGATGAACCACTCCGCCTACGGGTCGTCCAAGTGGGGCCTGCGCGGGTTGTCCAAGATCTCCGCCCTGGAACTCGGTCCCCAGCAGATTCGCGTCAACTCCGTGCACCCCGGACCCATTGCCACCCCGATGGTTCCGTACCTGACCACCGGGCCCGGCAGCTTCCCCACCCTGCCGCTCGAGCGCACCGGCCTGCCCGAGGAAGTCGCCGAACTCGTCGCCTTCCTGGCCTCGGACGCCTCGGCCTACATCACCGGCGCGGAGATCACCGTCGACGGCGGGCTCGCGGCGGGCAAGTTCATTCCGCGCGGCATGGAGCTGTAACCCGCTGCGCGCGAATCGGTTCCGGCACCCCCACTTCGACCAACCACACCGTCTCCCGGAGGAGTCAGCGATGTCCCTGTCGCCCGAATGGCAAATCTTCGTCGACGCGGCCACCGCCGCCTTCCCGGCCCTGGGCACCGAGGTGCACGACGCCACCGCGGCGCGCGCCTTCCTCGCCGCCCGGGCCGTGCCGCCGGTGGAGCCGATTCCGGTTGCGGCGGTGGAGGAATGGCTCGTGCCGGGACCGGACGGCGCACCCGAGGTGCCGGTGCGGCTGTACCGGCCGCTGGACGCCGAGACCGTCCCCGGCGTCGTGGTGTTCTATCACGGCGGCGGGTTCGTGCTGTGCAGCCTGGACAGTCACGACCGCTTCTGCCGGATGATGGCCAACGAGTCCGGGGTCATCGTGATCTCGGTCGACTATCGCCGCGCACCGGACGACCGGTTCCCCGCCGCGGCCGAGGACGCGTACGCGGTGTTGCGCTGGGTCGCGGACAACGCCGAATCCCTGGGCGGAGATCCGGCGCGGGTCGCGGTCGCCGGGGACAGCGCGGGCGGCAACCTCGCCACCGTCGCGGCGCTGCGGGCCCGGGACAACGGCGGACCCGACATCGCCTTCCAGCTGCTGCTGTACCCCATGCTCGACCCGGCCACCGACAGCGAGTCCTACACCGACAACGCCACCGGCTACTTCACCACCGCCGCCCACCTGCGGTGGTACTGGCGGCAATACCTGCGCGCCGACGCCGACGCCGACCACCCGTACGCCGCGCCGGTGCGCGCCGACCTCACCGGACTGCCGCCCGCCTACATCGCCACCGCGGAATTCGACCCGCTGCGCGACGAGGGCGAAACCTACGGCCGGCTGCTGCACGAAGCGGGCGTGCGCGTGCAGGTGCAGCGGTGGGACGGCACCGTGCACGGCTTCATGTCCATGGCCTTCCACCTGCCCGAGACCCAGCGGGCCAACGCCGCGGCGTTCGAGGCGCTGCGCACCGCGCTGACCCGGCCGCTGCAGGCGTCGCGCTAGCTCGCCGGAAATCGCCCTGCCGCACCCGGATTGACGCGCGCGGGCGTTGCGAGGGCTTCACCCGCGAGTAAAGAACCGGTAATCCGAACGTGCCTCGCACGGAGGGGCGATCGTCTACCATCGGCCTCGTTCGCCCACTTCTGAAATATCGGGGTTTGCCTTGTCGGTTGCACGCCTTACCGCGGTCACCGCGGCCATGACGGTCTCCTGCGCGCTGGCCGCGGCCGGAAACGCTTCCGCCGCAGCGCAGTACTACGGCACCGTCGCGCTGTCCCGGCTGAAGAACGCCGCGGTGGTCTCGACCGACATGCCGGGCAAGGTCTCCGCGGACGCGGCCGCCATTCGCGACTGCGCGAACTACGACTGCGAAATCGTGCTGCGCTTCAGCGACGGCTGCGCCGCCGTCGCCCGCGGGGCGGACGGGACGTGGGGCTGGGCCGCGGCGGGCAGCCGCGCCGAGGCCGAGGGCGCCGCGGTCGCCTCGCTCGGGGAGAGCAACCCGCCGTTTCCGGACCTCGGCAGCGCCTCCCCGCGGCCGGCCCAGGTGATCACCTCGGCCTGCACCAAGAACGCCGGCTAGCGCAGACCGCCGTAGCGCGCCTCGTACGCGGCGCGCTCGGCGGCGCGGCGATCACGGCGGGCGGGATTCTCCAGATCCTCCGGCAGGCCGTGCTTGCGCAGGCGATGCGCGCGGTTCATCGGCATATAGGCCACGATGTAGAACATGGCCAGCAGCAGGGCCAGCAGAATCATCGCCGCGCGCAACCACAGCTCACCCGGGAACAGCAGGAACAGCGCGAAGATCGGCAGCATCGGCACCAGACCGCGCACCAGATGCCGCGGGCCCGCCCACTTTCCGGTCAGGTCGTTGCGGACCCAGTCCAGCATGGTGTCCGGCAGGCGGCGGCCGCAGGCGTAGCCGAGCCACTGTATCGGGTTGGGGCGCTTCATCATCGAACTCCCTTGCCGGCCGCGCGCGCGGCCGCGTTGACACGGTTGAGCGCATCGCGCAGGTGCTCCAGATCGGTCAGGCCCACCCCGAGGCGCTCCACCACCGCGGGCGGAATCCGCTCGGCCTCCGCGCGCAGCGCCCGGCCGGACTCGGTCAGGTCGATCACCAGGTTGCGCTCGTCGCGATCGTCGCGGCGGCGGGTGATCAGGCCCGCGGCCTCGAGGCGTTTGAGCAGCGGGGACAGGGTGGGCGAATCGAGCTGGATGGCCTCGCCGATGTCCTTGACCGACATCGGGGCCTCACCCCAGAGCGCGAGCATCACCAGGTATTGCGGGTGGGTCAGGCCCATGGGTTCCAGCAGCGGGCGGTAGACCGCCAGTACCGCGCGGTTGGCCACCGCCAGCGCGAAACACACCTGCCGGTCCAGCCGCAGCGGGTCCTCCGCCTCCATCGGATCCGTCCTCCTCGGTCGTCCCATCGTTAGTGCCAGAATAGTTAACGCACTAACTATTGGCACGCGATTCGGGAGTATTTCAGGTCACACCCCGCCGAACGCCGACTCGCGATCCGGGTTGACCAACCGGTCCGAGAATTCTATTTGCTAACAATTTGCCATTCTCGGCGTTTTCCGGGTACTCCGGAAATGATCGCGATTATTCCCCGCCGAATAATCCGGCGAATCGCAATTTCAGACGATGGATATCCGCGACTTTTGGTCACACCAATGCTTGGATGCTCGATAAGCTGAATGGTTGCTAGCCTGCGAAAAAGGAGATAAGTCACCGATGAAGCGCGTGTTCTACACCGGTTCGATCGCGACCGTTCTGGTCCTCACCGCATGCGCATTGCAAGCCGCTCCGAAGCCGGAAGCACCCCAGCCGCCCGCGCGCACCCTCACCATCGGGATCGCCGAAGACCAACCCGGACTGTCGACCCGAGGTCCGGACGGAAGACCCCGGGGCTTCGACGTGGACACCGCCGTCTACATCGCCGGGCGACTCGGGGTGGACCCCGAGCACATCACCTGGCGCGAAGCGAGACCCGAACAGCGCGAAGCGCTTCTGAACAACGGCAGCGTCGACTTCATCGCCGCCTCGTACTCGATCACCGCCGCACGCCAGCAACAGGTCTCCTTCGCCGGGCCCTACCTGATCGCCGGACAGGACCTGCTGGTCCGCCACAACGAACGGCATATCGACCGCCCCGAGGACCTGCACGACCGCGCGATCTGCACCACCGCGGGATCCACCGCCGCGGACCACATCCGGCGCAGCTTCGCCCGCACGGTCGAACTCACCACCCGCGATACCTACTCCGAATGCGCGGCCGACCTCATCTCCGGCGTCGTGGACGCCGTGACCGCCGATGACGTCATCCTGGCCGGCTTCGCCAAGAAATACGACGGCACCCTGCGCGTGGTCGGGCACCAGTTCACCCGCGAGCGCTACGGAATCGGCGTCCGCAAGGGCGATATCGCCCTGCAGGCCCGCATCACCGACGCCATCCGCACCATGATCGACGACGGATCCTGGCGCCGCGCCATGGAAACCCACTTGACCGCCAACGGTTTCCGCCCGCAGGCCGCGCCCGTCGTCTTCAACGCCCCCGACCGCCCCGTGCCCCCCGCCGACCCCGCCACCCTGGACCCCGACCTGGTCCGGGTCACCAACGCGGTGGCCGCCACCTCGAACGCACACGACTGGGAAGGCTTCCGCACCCTGGTCTGCCCCGAAACCGCCAACGACATAGACGAGATAGTCACCCACTACACCCCCCGCTACGACACCCACCTCGGCCCCGAGCTGACCACCGCCGGCTTCACCCACACGGTGACCGCGGTGACCCAGCCCGACCCCGACACCGCGACGTTCGTCCTGAACGAGAAGTTCACCGACGTCCCCGACAAATACCGCAACTACTTCAAGGACATCAACTACACCGGCACCCTGATCCGCCGCGAGGGCTCCTGGAAGCTCTGCACGTTGAACGCGGATTTCGTGGAACCGTAAGGGCGGGCCCTGGCGCGTCGAGCGTCGGCGCGCCAGGGTTTCTCCACGAATTGCCCTGAATCAGACAGGTTTTCGCGATGTATCGAACCCATGTTCGAATGCGCGTAGCCTTTCGGCATGATGGATCTCAGTTCTCCTGAGCTGTCCTACCTGGTTGGCCTGTTGCAAACCGACGGCTCGCACTCCGGCAGTACCGCAGGCAAGGGCAAGATCTCGATCGAACTGTCCGAACGCGACGCAGACATCCTTCTGGAGCTACAGCGCCTACTCCCCTGCCATTCGCTGATTTCGACCAGAATCAGAGACACGAACTTCAAGCAGGGATACGTCAGCAAGGTGTTGGAGTTCTGCTCCCAGGACGTCCGCAAGGAGTTCGAGCGATTCGGAGTCCCGACGGGTAAGAAATCGAAAATCGTCGGACCACCGGCCGAGACGTTCAGTAGGCCCGACTATCTTCGGGGGGTTCTCGACGGCGACGGATCAATCGGCTTCACCGCCAAAGGTTTTCCCTTCATCAGTCTCGTGACAGCGAGTCCTGCGCTGGCGAAGCACTTCTGCGAAGAGATCGCGGAGGTATGCGGAGTCCGTCGCTCGGCGAGACCGAATCGGCGGGACAGCGTTCCCAATGTCATGGTAGCCAATCTCGCGGCGGCACGCCTGGCCTGCTGGTGCTATCCGATCGGCGCCCTGTCCATCTCACGGAAGTACGCGGCAGCACGCGCGGTCGCCGAATGGCAGGCACCGCATCAACGATTTGGCCACACAATGAAGCGCTGGACCCCGGACGAGGACGAAATCATCAGCCGACACTCCATCAAAGAAGCGGCGGCGCTGCTGGGAAGGACCGAGCAAAGCGTGAATCTTCGCCGCTGGAGGCTGAGAGGCCGCACGGCGCCGCCCGAATAATCCGATGCGCGAGCACGGGTTCGGCGCCTACCGTGGTGCGCAATCCAGAGGAAGGACATCGGATGTTTCCCGTAGAGCTGCGCGGCACCCGAGCGCAGACGCTCATGTGGGCCCACGAGCACGAGGTCGAGCCGGCCGCGCTGCAACAGTTGCGCAATATCGCGGAACTGGAATGGGTGCACGGGGTTCGGGTCATGCCGGACGTGCACCTGGGTAAGGGGGCCACCGTGGGCTCCGTCATCGCCATGAAGGACGCCGTCGCGCCGGCCGCGGTCGGTGTCGATATCGGGTGCGGGATGGAGGCCGTGCGGACCTCGCTCACCGCATCGCATCTGCCCGACGATTTGCGTGGATTGCGGGCCCGGATCGAAGCCGCGGTGCCGGTCGGCTTTGCGGCGCACAGCGATCCGGTGAATGTGAACCGACTGAACAACGAGGTGTCCGGACACCGTGCGGGCGTTGTGCTGCGATCGGGCTGGGAAAAGTTCTGGAAGGCGTTCGGATCACTGGATTCGGGCGTGCAATCGCTCGAGTCGAAGGCCCACAAGCAGATCGGAACATTAGGCAGCGGCAACCACTTCTGCGAGGTTTGTCTGGATTTGGAAGGGCGCGTGTGGATTCTGTTGCATTCCGGGAGCCGGAACATCGGCAAGGAACTCGCCGAGCGGCATATGGCCGTCGCGCGCAAGCTGACGCATAACCAGGGACTGCCGGACCGGGATTTGGCGGTGTTCCTGGCGGGGACGGCCGAGATGGACGCTTACCGGCGGGATTTGAGCTGGGCGCAGGAATACGCGGCGCGGAACCGGGCCGTTATGTTGGCGCTCGTGTGCAAGGCCGTGCGGGACGAGTTCGCTGGGAAAGAGGTCGTTTTCGACGACACCATTTCCTGCCACCACAATTACGTGTCCGAGGAGACCATCGACGGAATGCCGATGCTCGTCACGCGCAAGGGCGCGGTGCGAGCGGGGGCCGGGGAGCTCGCGCTCATTCCGGGATCCATGGGCACGCGCTCGTATGTGGTGCGGGGCCGGGGAAATCCGGCCTCGTTCCAGTCCGCGTCGCACGGGGCGGGGCGGCGGATGAGCCGGAACGCGGCCAAGCGGCAGTTCACGGTCAAGGATCTGATCGCGCAGACCGAAGGCGTCGAGTCCCGTAAGGACGCCGGGGTCGTGGACGAGATCCCGGCCGCGTACAAGGATATCGACCAGGTGATCGCGGCGCAGCGAGACCTGGTGGATATTGTTGCGACCCTACGGCAGGTCCTCTGCGTCAAGGGGTGACCCGCCGTGGCCGAGGCGCCGTACCTGTTGGGGGTACGGCGCCTCGGTTTTTCCACGGGCGGAGCCGAACACGCCCGGTCCGGGCCGAAAGCCCGGGGCCACGAATCACATTCGCCACGCGTCAGCGCCGCCCGAGCGTGGCCGCCACCCCGATCAGCGTCCGCGAAACCGTTCCGCTGCTGCGGAACTGCGCACCGGGCGGCGTCCAGCCCGCCGGCGACGGGAACTTCTCGGGCATGAGCGCCTCCCCTGCTCCCCGGCGACCGCGCGGTCCCCGGGATCTCATTGTCCGCCCGGCCCGCCGTTTCCGCGCCCCCGCACCCGTGCCCTACACCCGAAGCGGCCGGCCGGGATCCAGGATGTGCACGGTCGTGTCGGCGGCCAGGTCCGCCACGGCGTCGCGGTACAGATCCGGCCGGTTGCGCTCGGCCTTGGTCATGACACGGTCACCGATCGGCCCGCTGGAGAACGCGTAGTGGATGGGAACGGCCACGCGGGCGCGCAACACCCGGGTCAGTTCGGCGGCCTCGGCGGCGTCCATGACGACCTGCCGGTTCAGCGCCGGCCGGATGCGCAGCCCGTTGATCGGCAGCAGCGCCAGATCGAGATCCGGGAACCGGTGCGCGATCTCGTCGAGTTCGGGGATGCGCAGGGTGTCCGCCCCGAAGTAGACGGTGTGCCCGTCCGCGCGCAGCACGAAGGTGACCTCGGGAACGCTGTGCCCGGCCGGGGCCGCGGTGACCTCGACCGGCCCCAGCCGGGTGTGCTGCCACGGCGCGAGTTCGACGACGTTGACGAAGCCGGCCGCGCGCACCTTCGCGGCGAGCCCCGGCGCCACGGCGAAGGGCACGGTCCGGTCCGGGTAGTCGACGAGGGCGTCGAGGTCGCAGTGGTCGTAGTGGTCGTGGCTGATGACGATCCCAGCGAGCGGTGGCAGGTCGGCGGCGGTGGCGACGCTGCGCGGTTCGCCCGGGCGGTAGAAGCGGCGTTCGGACAGCCAGGGATCGGTGAGGATGCGGGCGCCGCCGAAATCGAGCAGGACGCTGGCGTGGACTACGCGGGTCACGGTGAGCATGGGATTCCTTAACAAGACAGCCGTCTGCTTACGGATGTAAGTAGACGGCCGTCTTGGTATGGTGTCAAGGTGTCGGACAAACCTGCTCGAAGCCGGAATCGCCGCGGCGAAGGCGCGCTGCTGCGCACCGAACTCATCACCGCCGCCTCCGCCCTGCTCGAAGACCTCGACGGCCAGGAGGCGCTGTCGCTGCGCGCGGTGGCCCGAGCCGCCGGCATCGCACCGCAGAGCGTGTACCTGCACTTCGCCGACCGCCGCGAGCTGCTCACGGCCGTCTACGCGGTGCGCTTCGCCGAGTTGCAGCGGGTACTGGTCGACGCGCGAGACGAGATCGCGGAAACCCTTCCCGCCGAACGACTTTCCGCGATCTGCCACGCCTACGTGAACTACGGGATCGCACATCCGGGCCACTACCGGGTCCTGTTCGGCACCGCGGGCGAGCCGGGCTGGGAGCCGACGGCGGCCCAGCTGCCCGGGCTGCCCACCTTCGGGATGCTCATCGACGCGGCCGCCGCCTGCGCCTGCGCCGATCCGCGGAGCACCGCCGCCTGCCTGTGGGCGGCCATGCACGGGCTGATCACCCTGCGCCAGGATCGGCCGAGTTTCCCGTGGCCGCCACTGGACGCCCTGGTCCGCACCCTGGTCGAGGCCCACCTGGCCGCGGCGGGCTGAAAATTCGGGGGGTGCGAGGTTGCCGCCGGTCGGCGCGGTGTCGGTGCGGTGAGGCACCATGGACCGCGTGACCTCGACCGACGCGACCCAGACCCAGAACTCCGGCGCACTGCGGGAGGATGCCGAACGGCTGTTGCGGGAGCTGGCCGGGCCGTCGGCCCGGCTGCGGGAAGATCAGTGGGTCGCCATCGAGGCGCTGGTCGTGCACAAGCGCCGGGCCCTGGTGGTGCAGCGTACGGGCTGGGGTAAATCGGCCGTGTACTTCATTTCCGCCAAGCTGCTGCGCGCGGCCGGCCGCGGGCCGACGGTGATCGTCTCGCCGCTGCTGGCCCTGATGCGCAACCAGGTGGCCGCGGCCGAACGCGCCGGCGTCGTCGCCTCCACCATCAATTCGGGCAACGTCACCGAGTGGGACGAGATTCACGCCCGGGTCGCCGAGGGCGTGGTCGACGTCCTGCTGGTCAGCCCGGAACGGCTGAACAATCCCGATTTCCGCGACGCGGTGCTGCCCAAGCTCGCCGCCGACGCGGGCCTGGTGGTGATCGACGAAGCGCACTGCGTCTCGGACTGGGGCCACGACTTCCGGCCGGACTATCGCCGGATCCGCACGCTCATCGCCGATCTGGGCTCGGAGGTCCCGGTGCTGGCGACCACCGCCACCGCCAACGACCGCGTGGTCACCGATGTGGCGACCCAGATCGGCACGGACACACTGGTGTTGCGCGGCGGCCTGGATCGCGAGTCGCTGCACCTGTCGGTCGTGCGCATTCCGGACCCGGTGGCCCGCACCGCCTGGCTCAGCAAACGCCTGCACGAGTTGCCCGGCTCGGGCATCGTCTACGCGCTCACCGTGGCCGCGGCCCAGGATCTGGCCGATGTGCTCAATTCACACGGGCATCACGTCGCCGCCTATACCGGGCAGACAGATCCGGCCGAGCGCGAGGCATTGGAAGCCGCGCTGCTGAACAACGAGGTGAAGGCGCTCATCGCCACCTCGGCACTGGGCATGGGTTTCGACAAGCCCGATCTGGGTTTCGTGGTGCACGTGGGCGCGCCGTCCTCGCCGATCTCGTACTACCAGCAGGTCGGCCGTGCCGGTCGTGGCACCGAGAGCGCCGAGGTCGTGCTGCTGCCCGGGCCGGAGGACCGCGCGATCTGGAGCTACTTCGCCTCGGTGGCGTTCCCGCGCGAGCACATCGTGCGCTCGGTGCTGGCCGCGCTCGACAGCGATCGGGCCATGTCCACCGCCGCGCTGGAACCCCTGGTCGAGTTGAACCGCTCCCGGCTCGAGATGGTGCTCAAGGTCCTGGATGTGGACGGCGCGGTGCAGCGGGTGCGCGGCGGCTGGATCGGCACCGGACAGCCCTGGGTGTACGACACCGAACGCTACGAGCGCCTGAACATCGCGCGCGAGGCCGAACAGCAGGCCATGATCGACTACCAGGCCACCGACGCCTGCCGCATGAATTTCCTGCGCGGCCAGCTCGACGATCCGGGTCTGCTGCCCGATTCCCCCGGCTGCGGGCGCTGCGACAACTGCACCGGCACCCGCCAGGACATCGCGGTGGACGCCGGCGACATGGCCGCCATTCGCGCCCGCCTCGATCGCCCCGGCATCGACCTGGCGCCGCGCAAACAGTGGCCCACGGGCATGGCCAAGCTCGGAGTCTCCCTGTCCGGCAAGATCTCCCAGGGCGCGGAGACCGGCCGCGTGCTGGGCAGGCTCAGCGATCTCGGCTGGGGTCAGCGCCTGCGCGCGCTGCTGGACGCACCCGATGCCCCCGTCCCCGACGACGTGTTCAAGGCCTGCACGGTCGTGCTGCGCGAATGGAATTGGACCGAACGCCCCACCGCCGTGCTTGCCATGGACACACCGCGCCACCGCCTGCTCACCACCTCGCTGGCCGCCCGCCTGGCCGAGGTGGGCCGCCTGCGCGATCTCGGCACCCTGCACCTGCGCCCCGATCTGCCCCCGGTCTCGGCCGCCAACTCCGCGCACCGCGTTTCCGCCCTCGACAATGCCTGGGACACACCGGATCTCAGCGAGCTGGACGGCCCGATCCTGCTGGTCGACACCCTGACCGATTCGGGCTGGACCTTCACGATGGCGACCCGCGCGCTCCGGGCCGCCGGCGCCGATGCGGTCCTGCCGTTCGCCCTGGCCACCCCGTCCTGACATCTACACCCGAAGCCGCCTGGTTCACCTGGACCACGTATCCGCCCGTACGAGATCCCCCGCCACGCCGGGCGGATGGGGGCGACGGGAAAACTCGTGCCGGTCATAGTGATTCGGGTCGATTCGCGGCATCGCGACCCTGAACCAGCCGAGGCCGTCGGCAGATCTAGACGTCCTCGGCGGATCGGCGGTCCTGAAGCGCTTCGAGGGAGTCGACGTAGCGGAGCATGAGGCGGGCGAAGGTCAGGCGATCGGACTCGGGCCAGTCGGCGGTCACCTGCGTGAAAGCCTCGCGCTGGTGTGCGCGGAACCGTGCCATGAGCTTCTCGCCCGCGGCGGTCAGGCGCAGGACGGTCCGGCGGCCGTCCTGTTGCGAGGCGACGCGGACCAGGTAACCCGCCTTGATGTTGTCGCTGACCATCCGGCTCGCCACCGAGGGATCGGCGCCGAGCAGTTCGGCGACCCGGCCGACGGTGATTTCCGCGCCGGGCTCGCGGCTGTGTTCGTGAACCTGGTTGAGCACCAGCGTGCGGCTGAAGTCCTTGGCCGAGAGCGGGTTCTCGACCTGCAGCACACTGGTGCGGCGCAGCTTGGCGAAGGCCGGTCCGACCGCGTCGAGCAGTTCGTCGGCGGTCCGCGTGTCCTTCGCTGTCATGCGCACATCGTATATCCGTGACCTGACTAATATATGTGTTGACTGCCAATTACATGACTGACAGCATGTATATGTACAACAGCATGGATCCGAACGCGGTGCGGCAACCCCGCGCGGACCCACTACCGCCGCAGGAGAACACCCGTGAAACCCATCGGCTTCTGGCTCAATCGCGCAGACCGCGCCATCACCGCCTACTTCGACCGGCGCCTGGCCGCGTTCGGACTCACCCGCCTGGCCTGGCAGGCCCTCAATGTCATCCGCGCCGAACCCGAGGCCACCGAAACCCGGATCCACGCCGAACTGGAAGCGAACGCCGACCGCGAAACCCGGCTGGCCGCCCTGGATCTCATCCTCACCACCGGCTGGGCCGAGCGCACCGGCGCCGGACTCTCCCTCACCGCGTTCGGGCGCGACCGGCACGACGAGGTCACCGCGGCCGTCGCAGGCTTCCGCGCGGACTCGATGACCGGTATCACCCCGGACGAATACCGCACCGCCGTCACCGTCCTCGAACGGATGACACTCAATCTGGAGCCCCTGGTGGGCGGCAACGAATGAGACCTGGCCCCGGCACGGCTGCCGGGGCCAGGGGGTGAGCTCGGACTCAGTGCGCGAGGACGCCGCTGATCTCGTTCGGGGTGGACTCCAGGGTCACCGACTGCGCGACCTTGCCGCCGGCCAGATCCACGCGGTGGATCTGCTTCGTGGCCGGATCACTGACGAACACCTCGCCGCCGCGCACGAAGATCGCCGGTCGCGGCTGCTGCCACTCGAGCGGCTCCTCCCACGCGCCGATGACCGGGAAGCTGCGGGTCACCTTGCCGGCCACCGGATCGATGACGTGGATGCGGCCGTCGGTGCCCAGCACCAGCCCGTCGCCCTGCGCGGTGCGAGCCAGCGAGCGGAAGGTGTAGCTGGTGCCCAGGGGAACCAGGCGCAGCGAGTTGTTCCGGGTGTCGATGAGCGAAACCTGCTGGGGCCGTTCCAGTTCGGCGTTCTTGTCCTGCTTGTAGTCGCCCAACGCGATCGGGGAGGCGTCACTGCCCGCCTGATTGCCGATGCGCCCGTACGGCGTCGGACTGGTGACCTTGGTGATGACGCCGTCGCGGTAGACCAGCGCGCCGGTCTGGCAGCCGATGACCACCGCCTCGCCGGCCACGGTGGATTCGCCGTGCACGCCGGGGCAGTCCTCGTTGCGCGCGATCTCCCTACGGTCCTTGTCCAGAACCACGATGCCGGTGCGCTTCTCCTCGGTCCCCAGCGTGACCACCAGCTGCCCGTTGGTCAGCTCGACCGCGACGCCGTGGTGGGGCGCGGCGGCCTTGTAGTTCACGGTCTTCGGCGCGCCGTGCTCGAGCTCGTGCGGATCGAAGATCCGCACCTCGCCGGTGCCGTCGGTGAACAGCACGGTGCGATCGGCGTGGCGGACCACGTGGCCCGGCTTGGCCCCGGGGAAGGTGATGTCGGTGAACTCACCGTGCACCGCGTCCAGGACCTGGAACCCCTCCTTGGTGGACACCATCAGATGGTGGTCGTCCCCGGCCGGGTTGAGGCGATTGAAGCCCGCGAGCTCGAGTTTCTTCGCGACGGTGAGATTCTGCCCGTCGAGCAGGTAGATGCCGCCGTCGTAGCTGACCGCGAGCGGATCGGCGATCTCGGTCGCGGCGGGCTCGTCCTGCGCGCCACAGGCGCTCAGGGCGAGCACGGCGGCCAGGCCGGTCAGCGCCGCGCGTGACCGCGCTCGGGTGCGAATTGCCATGGTAGTGCTCCTCATCTCGGTGTTACGTCGTGCGGCGCGATTCAGCGCGAGCCGAGACCGGTCACGATCGACTCGGTGTTGGCGCGCATCATCTCCAGGTAGGTGGCCGCTCCCCCGCCGGGCGCGGTGAGCGATTCGGTATGCAGGGCAATGACTTTCACGTTCACGCCGGCCTGTTCGGCGAGCACCCGCGCCAGCCGATCGGGCTGCGACGAGTCGACGAAGATCGCGGGGACCCCCGCCGCGCGCACGGCGCCGGCCAGCTCCGCGAGGTCCGAAGCGCTCGGCGAGGCCAGCGCCGCGCCGCCGGGCACGATCGCGCCGATCACCTCGAAGCCGAAACGCTGTGCCAGATAGCCGAATACGTGGTGGTTGGTGACCAATCGCCGCCGTTCGGGGGCCAGGGCGGTGAACCGTTCCGTCATCCAGGCGTCGAGGGCGCCGAGTTCGGCGAGGTAGCGCTCGGTATTGGCGCGCACGACGGCGGTGTCGATCCCCGGCAGTTCGAGCAGGCGGGCGCCGATCGATTCGGCGGCACGCCGCGCACGGGCGGGGTCGGTCCAGAAGTGCGGGTCGGGCCGATCGCTGTCGCGGTACGGCAGCGGGCCGACCAACTCGCCGACGGAAAGCGCTGGGACACCCGCGTCTTCGGCCGCCGTGACGTGCCGCTGCACGCCCTCCTCGAGCCCGAGGCCGTTGTGGACGAGCAGTCCGGCGCGATCGATGCGCGCGGCCTGCTGCGCGGAGATCGCGAACTGGTGCGGATCGGCCCCCGGTGGCATCAGCACCGTGACGTTCGCGGCGTCACCGGCCAGGACACGGGTCATGTCGCCGAGAATGTTGGTGGTCACCACGATCTCGATGCGATCGGACTGCGCGCCGGAGCATCCGGGTAGCAGCAGGAGCAGCGGAAACAGCACGGCCAGCGCCGTGCGGAGCGTCGGGTTCATCTGCCTGTCTCCACCAGGTACGCGGGTGCGATGTCGAGCTCGAACGTGCGCGCGCGGCGCAGGTTGTCGCGGTAGTCGATCTCGTGGATCGCCCGTCCCCGGGCGTCGTTGACGTAGGCGCGGTTGGCGTCGATCTCCAGTACCGGCGGTGGGCCGTCGGCGTAGGGTTCCGAAAGCACTTGTGCCCTGGCACTTTCCGCGCCCGTGCCCGGATCGAGGGCATGCAGAACGCCGTCGCGGGTGAGGGTCAGCAGCGCGCTGCCCTCCCCGGCGGTGGTGGCCGCCAGTACCGGACCGGTCTCGACCAGGCGCCAACCGCCCGCCCGGCTGTCGAGCACCCAGATCCCGCGCTCGCCGGCGCGCGCGACCAGTACGGTGCTCCCCGCGCGATGGGCGAACTCCAGCGCGCGCTCGCCCTCGGGCACCGGGTGCGGGTACGCGATCTTCGCCGCGGTGAACTCCCCGGCCTCGACCGAAACCACCACCGCGCCATCGGCGCAGCCGAAGACGACGCCGCGCCGGGTGAGGGCGGTGCCGCGCGGTGCGGGGCACGGTTCGGAGAGCGGGTGCACCACCGCGCCCGCCCGATCGCGGACCTGGACGCCGCCGGAGCCGGTGACGACCACCACGTGCTCGGCGTACGGCACCGCGAGCCCGTCCACCACGCCGCGTTCGGTCACGGTCCCGGCTTCCAGCGCGGCCCGATCCAGCAGGACGGTCCGGGGTGCGGGGGTCTCGGTGATCAGGCCGGTGAGCACGGTGTCGGAGTACGCACCGGTCACCGGTCCCGTTGGCACATCGCCTATGTCGCGCACGGCGGCTCGGTAGTAGTGCATGTGGTCGCCGTGGTCGACGGTCCACGATCCGCCGTCGACGATCCGCGTCGCGGTCGGCGCGCCCGGGTAGGCGAAGCGCCCGTCGCCCGCGATGCCCTGCGTGCGCGGAGCGCGGCCGCCGTCGGCGATCTCCCCGGTGACGAGATCGACCACGCGCACCGAGCCATCGGAATCGACTGCCACCAAACGAGATTGGGGACCGTCGGCCTCCTCCGCGCCTTCGACGTACCCGTGCGGGCGTTCCTGCGCCGGAGTCTCCGGCTCGGGTGTGGCGCACCCGGCCAGCGGCAGCACCGTGCCGAGCGCGAGCACCGTCACCAGCACCTGCGTCCCGGCGCCGGGCCGGAGTGCGCGCAGCCGCGCGGCGACGGCCGCGACGAAGAACAGCGCGACCGCGATCAGCGCGATGGTCGCGCCCGCCGCCGTCCCGGTGTGCCATGACACCAACAGCCCTGCGACGGTAGCGAATCCACCGAATGCGGCGGCCAGCGCCATGATCACCGGAATCCGGTGCGAGAAGTAGGTCGCGGCGGCCGGGGGCGCGATGAGCAGCCCGAACACGAGCAGGGTGCCCACGATGTGAAAGGAAGCGATGATCGCCAGGGTCAGCAGCGCGAGCAGGGCGCCCTGCGCCCAGCGCGGCCGCAGCCCGAGGGTGTGCGCGGTGCGCGGATCCAGGGCCAGGGCCACGAACGCGCGATGCCCGAGCACGGCGACGATCAGCGAGATCCCCAGCGCCACGGCTAGATACGCCACGTCGCGGGGACGGATGGCGAGAATGTCGCCGAAGAGCAGGCCCGTGACATCGACCGCGAAGGACTGCGAGCGCGACACGATGATCACCCCGAGCGCGAGCATGCCCGCGAAGAGCAGGCCGATCGCGGTATCGGCGGCGAAGCGGGGGCTGCGGCCCAGCACCGTGACACCGGCCGCCATCGCGGTGGCGCTCACCGCCGCGCCCAGTACCGGGCTCACCCCGAACAGCGCGGCCGCGGCCACCCCGGGCAGCAGGCCGTGCGCCATCGCCTCGCCCAGAAATGCCATGCCGCGCACCACGACCCAGGTCCCGGCCAGCGCGCAGATGCCCGAGACGAGCAGCCCGCCCCACAGTGCCCGCTGCACGAATGTCACCTCGAACGGGGCGATCAGCCATTCCATGACAGCGGACTATAATATGAAAATGATTATCAATACAATCTAGGTGGCTCGGTGAACAGACAGCGCACACCCGCGGTACGACTCGGCGCACTCACCGCCGGATATCGGGCGGGGGCCGTACTTCGGCAGGTCACGGCCGATATCCCCGCCGGTGCGATGACGGCGATCGTGGGGCACAACGGTTCCGGCAAATCGACCCTGCTCGCGGTGATCGCGGGTGTGATCACCCCCACGGCCGGCAGCGTGGAGCGCTCGGCGCAGCGGCGGCCCGCATTCGTGGTGCAGCAGAGCGCGGTTCCCGCGACCCTGCCCCTCACCGTCGGCGAGACCGTGGCCATGGGACGGTGGGCGCACCGGGGACCGTGGCGCAGGCTCACCCGGGCCGATCACGCGGTGGTGCGCGCCTGTCTCGAGCGCCTCGGCATCACCGATCTCGCCGATCGCCGCCTGAGCGATCTGTCCGGCGGCCAGCGCCAGCGCGCCCTGCTGGCCCGCGCCCTGGCCCAGGAATCGGATCTGCTCCTGCTGGACGAACCCACCACCGGTCTCGATATCGAAGCGCAGCAGGAGATCTCGCGCACCTTGGCCGAGATCGTCGCGGCCGGGACCACCGTCGTGCTGGCGACCCACGATCGCGCCGAGGCCGCCGCCGCCGAGCACTGCCTGCTGTTGCGCGCGGGCGAGGTGGCCGGCGCCGGAACCCCGCGCGAGGTTCTGGGAACCCCCGTGCGGTGATCGGCCCCCGTGCACCGATCACCACGCGCCGGGGCACCGGGCAACGCCCGGGCCCGCCGGCGAATCTCGCGCCGCCGAGCCCGGGCTCCCTACCCCGGCACCCCAGCACCCCTGTCGGAACGCTCCAACCTCGAGCGCCCGAACCGGCGCGCTCCAACCCCGGAGCGCCCCGCTCGAGGCGCTCCGGGCGGAAGCGCCTCCTTCCGGCGACAACGGTGGATCGGACCGTCGCGACCGGAATTCCCTATGCGGACCGCCGAATTCGCGGGCCGGTGACCCCGGCCGCGCGATCGGTCCAGCCGTCGGCCATCTGGGCGAGGAGGTACCAAGCCGCGTGTACCTCCTCGTCCGAGACCCGTTCGGCGGTCTTGAGCAGATGTACCGCGTGCACGTGCGCCGCGGCCATCGCGTCCACGACCGCGCCGAGGGATTCGGCGCGCGCTCCCCTCCGGCGCGCGCGGTTCGCCACCCACTCGTCGATGCGAACGACGATCCCGGCGCGCAACTCGTCGATGCGGCCGGTCTCCCCGGGCTCCACCCGATGCTCGAGCCGCAGTTCCAAACGCTCCAGGTGCAATTCGGCCAGTGCCCGGGCCAGCTTGGTGACCGGGTGGTCCTGCGAGCGGTCCCCGATGTGCCCGCAGAAGGCGGCCAGCAGTTCGTGCCAATCCGGCAGGTGCGCGTGCATCTCGAAGTCGTTGTGCCGGAAACTGGTCGGCCACGGGTGTGTGCTGTCCGGTTGCCGTATGTACATGGCTGCCTCCACGGCGATGGGGGTGCACCCGACGCCGCGGGCGGTCACCGGACCGCGAGCCCGGCGCGGCAAGGGCGGACCGCGCCGGATCCTGGCAACCGCTATCGGCGAAGGGCACATCTCACGATGCGGCGCCGAGTGCACTTACAGAATGCCCCGTCGGCGGCGTCCGCCCACTGCCCTTCCTCTGGCCTTCCGATGCCCTTGGCGCGGATCGCGCGGGAAAATCACGGCGCCGAGAAGAGTTACACGCGTTAATGTTTCGGTCTGCACGACCGACCGGTTCGCGATATCTCACGTACCGACCGATCGGCTTCGAAGAAGCTAGATCGTCACCAGATCGTCGGCGTGCACCACGGACCGCTGATTGCTTTCCGCGAGTTCGCTGGAGGAGCGGCCCTTCATGGCCTCGAGCTCATCACTGTCGTAGGCCACCACCCCGCGTGCCACGACCAGCCCCTCCGGGGAGATCAGATCGATGACATCGCCGCCGTAGAAACGCCCGTCCACCTTGGTGATTCCGGCCGCCAGCAATGACCTGCGGCGTTCGGCCACCGCCGCCACCGCGCCGGCGTCGATATGCACCGCGCCCCGGCTGTCCGCGGCGTGCCGCACCCAGAACTTGCGCGCCGAGAGCCGCACCGGCCGCGCAGCGAAGGCGGTGCCCACGCTCGCGCCGTCCAGGGCCGCCGCCGCGTCCGAGGCCGCGGCCAGCAGCACCGGCACCCCGGCGTCGGCGGCCAGCCGGGCCGCCGACAGCTTCGAGGCCATTCCCCCGGTGCCCAGGGCACCACCGCTGCCGGCGATCACACCGTCCAGATCGGCGCTGCTGCGCACCTCGGGAATGAAATTCGCGGCGCCCTTGCGCGGGTCACCGTCGTACAGCCCGTCCACATCGGACAGCAGCACCAGCGCGTCGGCCCCGACCAGATGCGCCACCAGCGCCGCCAGCCGATCGTTGTCGCCGAAGCGGATCTCCTCGGTGGCCACGGTGTCGTTCTCGTTGACCACCGCGATGGCATGCAGCGAACGCAGCCGGTCCAGGGTGCGCTGGGCATTGCGGTGATGCTCGCGGCGGCCGAAATCCCCCGCGCTCAACAGCACCTGCCCGACCACCCGGTCGTACCGGGCGAACGAGGTGCCCCACGCGTGCGCCAGCGCCAGCTGCCCCACGCTGGCCGCGGCCTGCTTGGTCGCCAGGTCCGTGGGCCGCTTGGACAAGCCGAGCGGCGCGATGCCCGCGCCGATGGCGCCCGAGGACACCACGATCACATCCGAGCCCGCGCGCATCCGCGCCTCGACCGCGTCGGCCAGCCGATCCAGCCGCTCGGTCTCGAGACCGCCCTCGAGGCTGGTCAGCGCCGACGAACCGATCTTGACGACCACGCTGCGCGCGGTGGCGACGGCGTGCCGCGCCGCGCTCGACTCCGATTCCGCCCCTGCGATACTCGAACTCACCCGCACCACACCTCAATTCGTCCACGATACCGCGGTATCGCCGCTTCGAACTCGCACCGCCACCGATTCCACCACGGTGGAATCGGTTGCGGGCGTTGCCTACTGGTCCTCGTCGCCGACCAGACCGCGGCGCGCACGCGAGGCGTGCTTGCGCTCGGCCGCACCGATGCGGTCGGTCTGGTCCAGTCGCGGGTCCACGCCACGACGGGTGAGCAGGGTCTCCACACCGGCGGAGATCTGCGGCTCCCAGTCGAAGCAGTAATCGCCGATGGTCACCGAGCACCCCGGCTCGGCGCCCAGCTTGACCAGCTCTTCCTCGACGCCGAGGCGAGCCAGGCGATCGGCCAGGTAACCGACGGCCTCGGGGTTGTCGAACGGGGTCTGCGCGACCCAGCGCTCGGGGCGCTCACCGATGACCACGAAGCCACCCGGCTCGTCCGGATCCTTGACGATGCGGAATCCGCTGTCGCCCTTGACGACCGGGCGGATGACCGGGCGCTTGACCTCGACCTCGGGCCGCGACTCGCGGTACTCCTTGACCAGATTCGCCAGCGCGAAGGTCAAGGGCCGCAGGCCTTCCCGGCTCACCGCGGAGATGGTGAACACGGGCCAGCCGCGCTTGGTGAACTCCGGGGTGACCATCTCGGCCAGCTCGGCGGCGTCGGGCACATCGGCCTTGTTGAGAATGACCACCCGCGGGCGATCGGCCAGATCACCCAGCCCCGCATCGCCCTTGAGCGCGGGCTGGTACGCGGCCAGTTCGGCTTCGAGCGCGTCCACGTCCGACACCGGATCCCGGCCCGGGTCCAGGGTGGCGCAGTCGACCACGTGGGCCAGCACCGCGCAGCGCTCGAGATGGCGCAGGAAGTCCAGGCCCAGACCGCGACCCTCGCTCGCGCCCGGAATCAGACCGGGCACATCGGCCACGGTGAACGTCGTCTCCCCCGACTGCACCACACCGAGGTTGGGCACCAGCGTGGTGAACGGGTAGTCGGCGATCTTCGGCTTGGCCGCCGAGAGCACCGAGACCAGCGAGGACTTGCCGGCCGACGGGAAACCCACCAGGCCGACGTCCGCGACCGACTTGAGCTCGAGCACCAGCTCGCGCTCCTGGCCGTCCTCACCGAGCAGCGCGAAACCGGGGGCCTTGCGCGCCTTGGACACCAGCGCCGCGTTGCCCAGGCCGCCGCGTCCGCCGAGCGCGGCCACGTACCGGGTGCCCGCGCCGACCAGATCGGCCAGCACATCCCCCTCGGGGCTCATCACCACCGTGCCGGACGGCACCTTCAGCAGCAGGCCGTCGCCCTGCTTGCCGTTGCGGTTGCTGCCCTCGCCGGGCTTGCCGTTGCCGCCCTTGGCGTGCGGGTGGAAATGGAAGTCGAGCAGCGTGTGCACATTGGCGTCGACCTCGAGGATCACGTCCCCGCCGTTGCCGCCGTTACCGCCGTCCGGGCCGCCGAGCGGCATGAACTTCTCCCGCCGCACCGACGAACACCCGTGCCCACCCTTGCCCGCACGCACGTGCAATACGACACGGTCGATGAATTTGGACATATCGGTGATCATCCTCCTGCTGTGCCCTATTTGCCCTCCGCTTCGCTCCGGGCGAGTTCGCGGCCCCTATGTCTCGTTCTTCCCTCCCTCCGCTCCTCCGCTTCGCTCCTCCGCTCCACTCGGTCCAGAACGAGACGGCCGCGAACTGAGAGTGCGGGGGTACGAAGGCCGAGCAAAGCAGAAGCGGGCCAGGGCATCGCACCCTGACCCGCTTCGGGAGAGATTGTGGAGCTCAGCTCCGGCTCGCCGGTCAGGCGTTCGCCGGCTCCGCAACCACGATGTTGACGGTCTTGCGGCCACGCTTGGTGCCGAACTCGACCGAACCCGCCGCGAGGGCGAACAGCGTGTCGTCGCCGCCACGGCCGACGTTGACGCCGGGGTGGAAGTGCGTGCCACGCTGGCGAACCAGGATCTCGCCGGACTTGACGACCTGACCGCCGAAGCGCTTCACGCCGAGCCGCTGGGCATTCGAATCGCGACCATTGCGCGAGCTGGATGCACCCTTCTTATGTGCCATTTCAGAACTCCTCGTGCCGGGGATCGAACCAGCGATCCCCTGGTCGGAAACTTAGTTGATGCCGGTGACCTTCAGGACCGTCAGCTTCTGACGGTGGCCCTGACGCTTGTGGTAGCCGGTCTTGTTCTTGAACTTGTGGATGCGGATCTTCGGGCCCTTGGTCTGTTCGACGACCTCGGCGGACACGGAAACCTTCGCCAGCTTGTCAGCATCGGTGGTCAGCTCGGCGCCGTCAACGACCAGCACCGGCGCCAGGGACACGGCAGTGCCCGGCAGACCCTCGATCTTCTCGACCTTCACCAGGTCACCAACCGCGACCTTGTACTGCTTTCCGCCGGTCTTGACGATTGCGTACGTTGCCATCGGTCGGCTGCCCTTCTTCCTGTACTAGTGCTGGTGTCAACACTTTGCTCACACGACTGATCCTCCGGTTCACACCGGAAACCGCCGTACGACTGGTCTGGTATTGCACGCCGCCTGGGGCCGGTCGGTCCTCTTGGGAACCTGGCCCTCGTTCTCACAGCATCTGCTCGAATCAAGCAGCACAGCAGAGTGCTGTCGCCGGGGGCAGCGACTGTCCAAGAGTACAGGACCGGGGAGACCCGGCCAAACCGGGGTCGCGCCACCCGAATCGGAGCCGAAGGCACAGCTCAGCGGGCCGGCCGAGGCTGCCCGCGGGGCTGTCGCGTGCGTCACGTCGCACGCTCTCGCGCCCGCCGAAACGGTCCGGCCCCGGCGTGATGACGCCGGGGCCGGACCGCGAAACAGCTTCGGCGGGGCTAGTTCCCGCCCTCCGGCGCCCCGGCGGGACGACCGGCGGCCCGGCGCCGCGCACGGGTGCGCGGGGGCACCTCGGCCGGTGCCAGGTCCTGCAGGGACAGGGCCGGTGCGGCGGGCTGATCCGTGCTCGACAGCACGAACACCGCGCCCTCGCTGGTCGAGGCCGGCGTGGAGACCGAGCGCGCCACGCGGCGGCGACGGCGACCCGGTTCGGAGCTCACCGGTTCGGTGACCTCCGGCGCGGCGACAGCGAGCTTCGGCTCCGCGGCCTTCGGCTCGACGGTCTTCGGCTCCGCGGGCGCGGTCTGCACCGCGGTCGCGTCCTGCGCGTCCGCCACCGAGACCGCGGCTTCGGCGGCGGCGACTACGGCGTCCTCCGCCACCACCGCGTCGGCGGCGGATTCGGCCGCGGGCGTGTGCCGCCCGGTGCCGTTGGTCGAGGCGTGCGCGGCGGGCTCGGGATCCCGGATCGCGGCCTCGGACACCGCTTCGGCGCCGGCGGCCTCGGCCGCTGCGACCGCCTCGGTGGCGAAAGCCACCTCGTCGGCCACGTCGATGTCGTCGTCGTGGTGCGCGGCCATCGCCAGGGCGACCGGATGCGCACGCCGGGCGGCGGCCTTCTCCTTGGTCTCCTTGACCTCTTCCTCGGCAGCCGGGGCGGCCGCGGCCTCGACCACGCCGGTGAGCGGGGCCTGCTCGGCCGCGGCATTGCCGCGATCCTTGCGACGGCGACGCGAGCCCTCACGACGGCCCACGCCCTCGTCCCCGGCCGGAGCGGACTCCACCGGGTAGTTGTGCACGATGAGACCGCGGCCGTGGCAGGTGTCGCAGGTGGTCGAGAACGCCTCGACCAGACCGGTTCCCAGCTTCTTGCGGGTCATCTGGACCAGGCCCAGCGAGGTCACCTCGGACACCTGATGACGCGTGCGATCGCGGCCCAGGGCCTCGGTCAGTCTGCGCAGCACCAGATCCCGGTTCGACTCGAGGACCATGTCGATGAAGTCGACCACGATCATGCCGCCGATGTCGCGCAGCCGCATCTGGCGCACGATCTCCTCGGCCGCCTCGAGGTTGTTGCGGGTGACGGTCTCTTCCAGGTTCGAGCCGCCCGCACCGGTGAACTTGCCGGTGTTGACGTCGACGACCGTCATGGCCTCGGTGCGGTCGATCACCAGGGTGCCGCCCGAGGGCAGCCACACCTTGCGATCGAGTGCCTTGGCCAGCTGCTCGTCGATCCGCAGGCTGCCGAAGACGTCGACACTGCCGTTGGCCTCGTACTTCTCCACGCGGACAAGCAGATCCGGGGCCACGGTGCGCACGTAGTTCTCGACCGTGCTCCAGGCGCGCTCGCCCTCGATGACGAGCTTGGAGAAGTCCTCGTTGAACAGGTCGCGAACGACCTTGACCAGCAGGTCGGGCTCTTCGTAGAGGGTCTTGGGCGCGTTCGAGCCGTTCTTGGACTGATCCTCGATCGACCGCCAGGTCTGCTGCAGCCGCTCGACGTCGCGAGCCAGCTCCGACTCCTCCACGCCCTCGGACGCGGTGCGGATGATGACCCCGGCGTCCTGCGGCACGATGTCGCGCAGGATCTCCTTGAGGCGCTTGCGCTCGGTGTCGGGCAGCTTGCGGCTGATACCCGTGGAGGTGCCGCCGGGCACGTACACCAGGAAGCGACCGGCCAGGCTGATCTGCGTGGTCAGGCGCGCGCCCTTGTGGCCGACCGGGTCCTTGGAGACCTGCACCAGCACGGTGTCACCGGGCCGGAGCGCCTGCTCGATCTTGCGCTCGCGGCCGCCGAGACCGGCGGCCTCCCAGTTCACCTCGCCCGCGTACAGCACGCCGTTGCGGCCGCGGCCGATGTCGACGAACGCGGCCTCCATGGACGGCAGCACGTTCTGGACCTTGCCCAGGTAGACGTTGCCCACCATGGACGCGGACCCGGTGCTGGTCACGAAGTGCTCGACCAGGATGTTGTCCTCGAGCACCGCCACCTGCGTGGTGGAACTCGGGTGATCGGGGAAGTGCTTGTCGCGCACCACCATTACGCGGTCCACCGACTCGCGGCGGGCCAGGAATTCGGATTCGGTCAGGATCGGCGGGCGGCGGCGACCGGCCTCGCGGCCGTCCCGGCGACGCTGGCGCTTGGCCTCGAGGCGGGTGGAACCGCTGATGCCCTGCACCTCGTCGACGTCCTTGGCCGCGGCGGCCGCGGCGGCGCGGCGCTTGCTGCGCGGCTCGCGCTCGTGCACGACGGTGTTCGGCGGATCGTCTTCGGTGTTCTCGGGCTCGTTGTCCTCGCCGCCCTTGCGGCGGCGACGGCGACGGCGGCGCCGGCTGCTCGAGCCCTCGGGCACGATCTCGTCGTCGGCGTCGTCCTCGGCGTCGGCCTCTTCCTCGGCGTCGGCTCGGAGCTGATCCTCGATCTCGGGATCGATCTCGCCCGACTCGTCACCGTCGGCGGACTGCTCGCCCCGGCCCCGGCCCCGGCCGCGACGGCCGCGGCGACGCCGGCGCGACGCGCCGTCACCACGCTCGGAACGCGAGTCGTCGCCGTCCCAATCCTGGTCGTCCTCGGCATCGTCGGCACTGTCCTCGACGGCCTTGTCCTCGGCCGCCTCGACCTCGACCTTGGCCTTGTTCTCGGTGCGGGACCGGGCTTCGCCGCGGGTGTCGGCGCCGGACCGGTCCGAGTTCTCGGCCGGCTCGTTCTTGGCGGTCTCGGGCTTGACGGCCTCGGGTTTGACGGACTCGGCCTTGGGCTTGCGCTCGGCACGCTGCTTACGGCGGGTCTCCTCGACCGCGGCCATGTCCGGGGACAGGAACAGCGGCGCGGCGACCGGCGCGGAGGGCTGGTAGACGATGGGCTCGCCGATCGGCAGCTCCGGCTGCTGGAACGGGCTGGCGAAAAGTTTGGGGGCGCGCTTGCGCGCGGGGCGGGCCTCGGGCTCGGCGACGACGACGGCCTCGGCGGCCTCGACCTCTTCGGCGGCGAATTCGTCGGCGGCGAGCACGTCACCGGCGAGAATGGCCTCGTCCACCGTGGCGGGGGCCGCGGTCTCGACGGCCTGCGGGCCGAAGGCGTCGCGCACGGATTCCGCGACGGTGCGGTCCAGGCTGGATTGCGGGCTGCGCGCCTGCGCGCCCATTTCGGTCAGGTGGGCCAGGATTCGTTTGCTGGTCACTCCCAGCAGCTTCGCCAGGGCGTGTACCCGGATGCGTTCGGGAAGCTGTTCGGCGACCGGGTCGGCCGCCGCTCCCTGTTCTCCGGCGTTCACCTGCGATGCGTCCTGCGGCTCTTGATCGGCCACGAAATCTCCTCGGGACCCCCGGGCGCGTCCCTCAGATGTGAGTGACGCGGCCGACGCGGGGGCGCTGTCTCGTCCCACACCCCATCGGGCGCGAGAGCGTATGGTCTGCGCGCCGCGTGCCCGCTATCACCTATGTTGTCGTCGTTCGGGCGAATGTGGTCACGTGGCGCCTGGCTGTTTGGCTCGACCCCACGACACGAGCGTTCATCCAGCGGGCCGCCCGACAGCCGAGTCTCGGTAGCCGTCGGCGGCAGCGATGATCGTCCGTCGTGCCGTGTAGTCAGTCGGAGGTGGCCCTCACCTGCCGCTAATGGCGGGCAGCGGTCACTTCCGATGCCAGTATCCCACACCACCTCGGGGCGTCGCGCCCACGAACCCCCGACACCCCGTCGCCGGTGGTGCCGGAGGTTCGGGCGAGCGCACCCGGTGCGGCCGGTAATCGGCCCACACGATGCGGAGCCCGGGAGCGGATCAGAGGGTGAATTCGGGGAACCAGAGGGCGATTTCGCGCTTGGCGGACTCGGGCGAGTCGGAGCCGTGCACCAGGTTGAACTGGGTCTCGAGGGCGTAGTCGCCGCGAATGCTGCCGGTGGCGGCCTTCTCGACCGGGTCGGTGCCGCCCGCGATCTGGCGGAAGGCGGGGATGGCGCGGTTACCTTCGAGCACGGCCGCCACGACCGGACCCGAGGTGATGAATTCGATCAGCGAACCGAAGAACGGCCGCTCCCGGTGCTCGGCGTAGTGCTCGACCGCGATCTCTTCGGAAACGTTCACCAGCTTCAGCGCCGCGATCTTCAGACCCTTGCGCTCGATGCGGGTGATGATCTCCCCGACCAGGCCCCGGGCCACGCCGTCCGGCTTGATGAGTACCAACGTCTGCTCAGTCACGCGCCAAGCCTAACGGGCGTGTTGCCAGGCCAGAAACTCAGGAAGTCCCGGACATCCGCTGGCTGGGCAGGAGGCCCGCCGCGATGCGCTTGCGGACGTCGGCGCGCAGGAACAGGATGAACGCCCAGACGATGGCGAAGACCACGCCGATGACCAGGATCGAGAGCTGCATGAAGGCGCCGCCGATGATGAGCAGCGCCTGCAGGACCAGGTTGTAGGTCATGGCCCAGGGCTTGCCCTGCACGCCCGCGCCCAGGAACATCGCCACGGCCAGGCCGACCAGGAAGGTGATGGACCACCATTCCAGGCCACCACCCACGGCCGAGACCACCGGCAGCGCGAGCAGCACGGTAATGGCTTCGAGGATGAGCGTCCCGGCCATCACCCCGCGGAAGCCCTTCCAGGGGTCGGTGGCGGGTTCGGGAATCGAGGTCTGCTCCGCCATCACGCGGGATCCTTTCCGAACAGCGAGCGGGCCGCCCCGGCGGTGGCGACCGATCCGGTCACCACAATGCCCGCACCGGAGACCATTTCGCCATGTTCGCCCTCTTCGGCCAGGGCGATGGCGGTTTCGATGGCGTCGGTGAGGTCGTTGGCGACCGCGACGCGCTCATCGCCGAACCGCTGTACGGCCAGGTTGGCCAGGTCGTCGACGGGCAGCGCGCGCGGCGAGCCGTTCTCGGTGACCACGACCGCGTCGACGATGGGTTCGAGGGCGTCCAGGATGCCGCCGGCGTCCTTGTCGCCGAGCACGGCCACCACGGCGATGAGTTTGCGGAAGTCGAATTCGCCGGTGAGCGTGGCCGCCAGGGCCTGGGCGCCCTGCGGATTGTGCGCGGCGTCCAGGAAGATCGTCGGCGCGCTGCGCATGCGTTCCATCCGGCCGGGGCTCACCGCGGTCGCGAATCCGGCGCGCACGGCGTCGATGTCGAGCTGGCGGGACGCGCCCGCGCCGAAGAACGCCTCGACCGCCGCGAGCGCGAGCACCGCGTTGCGGGCCTGGTGCTCGCCGTGCAGCGGCAGGAAGATGTCGTCGTAGACCCCGCCCAGGCCCTGCAGCGAGAGCACCTGGCCGCCGACGGCGACCGCGCGGGTGAGCACCCGGAACTCCGAGCCCTCGCGCGCCACGGCGGCGTCCATCTCCACGGCTCGGCGCAGCAGCACCTCCATGACCTCGGGCTCCTGCTGCGCGATGACGGTGACCGTGTCGCGCGGGACCAGGCCGTCGTCGGGGGCCTTCTTGATGATCCCGGCCTTCTCCCCCGCGATGGATTCCAGGTCCGGGCCGAGGTATTCGGTGTGGTCCAGGCCGATCGGGGTGATGACCGCGACCTGCGCGTCGATCACGTTGGTGGCGTCCCAGCGCCCGCCCATCCCGGTCTCCACGACCGCGACGTCCACCGGCGCTTCGGCGAAGGCCGCGTAGGCCATGCCGGTGAGCACCTCGAACTTGCTCATGGCCGGACCGCCCGCGGCGTCGGACTGCTTGTCGATCATCTCCAGGAAGGGCAGCAGTTCCCGGTAGAGCTCGACGTAGCGTCCGGGTGTGATGGGCGCGTTGTCGATGGCGATGCGCTCGGTGGCCAGCTGCAGGTGCGGGCTGGTGATGCGGCCCGTGCGCCGATGCAGTGCGGTGAGCAGCGCGTCGATCATGCGGGTGACCGAGGTCTTGCCGTTGGTGCCCGCGATGTGGATGGCCGGATAGCCGTGCTGGGGCGAGCCGAGCAGGTCCATCAGGGTCGCGATGCGGGTCAGCGACGGCTCGATCTTGGTTTCCGGCCAGCGCTTGTCGAGTTCGGCCTCGACCAGCGCCATTTCGGCCAGATCCACCGGGGAGGTGCCGGCCAGCGGCCCCTCCGCGTACCGGGGCCGCTGCTCGTCCGGCTGCTCGTCGATGTCGTGATCGTGGTCGTCGCTCATTTGCGGTCCGCCAGTTTCGCGATCTCGGCCAGCCGGGCGCCGATGCGCTCGACCTCGGAGGCGGCGATCTCCTGCCGGCCCCGGATCTTGGCGACGACGTCGTCGGGGGCCTTGGCCAGGAAGCCCTCGTTGCCGAGTTTGCCCGTGGTGCCGGCCAATTCCTTCTGCGCCGCGGCCAGGTCCTTCTCGAGACGGCGCGCCTCGGCGACGAGGTCGACGGTGCCGGAGGTGTCGATCTCGACGGTGACGGTGGCGTTGCTCAAGCGCACCTCGAGCGAGGCGGTGGCGGCGAAGTCGTCACCGGGGGCGGTGAGCCGGCCCTGGTTGGCGATCTCGGTCTGCTGGGCGAGCACGTCGGCGGCGTCCAGTCCGATGAGCTTGGCGGCGACCTTCTGGCTGTCGGCCAGGCCCTGATCGCTGCGGAAGCGGCGGATCTCGGTGATGAGTCGCTGGGTGTCGGCGATGCGGCGGGCCGAAACCTCGTCGGCGGCAACGCCGCTGGCCTGCGGCCAGGCCGCGATGACCACCGATTCCCCGCCGGTGAGCGCGCGCCAGAGTTCCTCGGTGACGAACGGGATGGCCGGATGCAGCAGGCGCAGCACCGCGTCGAGCACGTTGCCGAGCACGATGCGGGTGCCGGCGGCGCGCTCCTGCGACTCCGCGAACTGCACCTTGGCCAATTCCAGGTACCAGGAACAGAATTCGTCCCACGCGAAGTGGTAGAGCTGCTCGCAGGCCTTGCCGAAGTCGTAGCGGTCGAAGTTGGCGTCCACCTCGGCGCGCACCTGGTCCAGGCGGTCCAGGATCCAGCGATCGGAGTCGGTGAGGGTCTCGCGGGCCGGAAGCTCGCCGGGCTGCGCGCCGTTCATGAGCGCGAACTTGGTGGCGTTGAACAGTTTGGTGATGAAGCTGCGCGAGGCGGTGACGTGTGAGGTGCCGATGGACAGGTCGCTGCCGGGCTGGGCTCCCCGCGCGAGGGTGAATCGGGTTGCGTCCGCGCCGTATTCGTTGATCCAGTCCAGCGGGTCGATGCCGTTGCCGCGCGACTTGGACATCTTCTTGCCGTGCTCGTCGCGAATCAGGCCGTGCAGGAACACATCCTGGAACGGCACCTGCTTGGCCTCGGCCTTCTTACCCGCGGTGATGACCGGATCGTCGGAGACGAACATGCCGAACATCATCATGCGGGCGACCCAGAAGAACAGGATGTCGTACCCGGTGACCAGAACGCTGGTGGGATAGAACTTCTCGAGCTCGGCGGTGGTCTCGGGCCAGCCCATGGTGGAGAAGGGCCACAGGCCGGAGGAGAACCACGTGTCCAGGACGTCGGGGTCCTGCACGTAGCCCTCGGGGGCCTGCTCGTCCGGTCCGACGCAGACGATCTCGCCCGCGGGGCCGTACCAGATCGGGATGCGGTGGCCCCACCACAGCTGGCGGGAGATGTTCCAGTCGTGCATGTTGTCGACCCAGTCGAACCAGCGCGGTTCCTGGCTGGCGGGGTGGATCTTCACCTCGCCGTTGCGCACGGCGTCGCCGGCGGCCTTGGCGATGCCCTCGACCTTGACCCACCACTGCATGGACAGGCGCGGTTCGATGGGTTCGCCCGAGCGCTCGGAGTGCCCGACCTGATGCTTGTACGGGTACACGCGCCCGACGATGCGGCCTTCGGCCTCGAGCCGTTCGCGGATCTTCACGCGGGCTTCGAAGCGGTCCATGCCGTCGAATTCGGTTCCGCTGTCGGCGATCTTGCCGGTCTTGTCCATGATCGTGGGCATGGGCAGGTTGTGGCGCAGGCCGAGCTCGAAGTCGTTGGGGTCGTGCGCGGGGGTGATCTTCACTGCGCCGGAGCCGAATTCGGGGTCGACGTAGTCGTCGGCGACGATCGGGATCTGGCGGCCGGTGATGGGGTGGTAGACGGTGGTGCCGATGAGCGCTTTGTACCGCTGGTCCTCCGGGTGCACCGCGACGGCGGTGTCGCCGAGCATCGTCTCCACGCGGGTGGTGGCGACGATCACATGCGGTTCGTCGTCGTTCAGAGACCCGAAGCGCATGGACACGAGCTCGCCGTCGACCTCCTTGTGGTCGACCTCGAGGTCGGAGATGCCGGTCTGCAGCACCGGCGACCAGTTGACCAGGCGCTCGGCCCGGTAGATCAGGCCCGCCTCGTACAGGCGCTTGAAGATGGTCTGCACCGCGCGGGAGAGGCCGTCGTCCATGGTGAAGCGGTCGCGGCTCCAGTCGACGCCGTCGCCGAGGCGGCGCATCTGGCCCTGAATCGCGCCGCCGGACTCGCGCTTCCAGTCCCAGACCTTGTCGATGAACAGCTCGCGGCCGAAGTCTTCCTTGGTCTTGCCGTCGACGGCGAGCTGCTTCTCCACCACGTTCTGGGTGGCGATGCCGGCGTGGTCCATGCCGGGCAGCCACAGCACCTCGAAGCCCTGCATGCGCTTGCGGCGGGTGAGCAGGTCCATGAGGGTGTGGTCCAGGGCGTGGCCCATGTGCAGGCTGCCGGTGACGTTCGGCGGCGGCAGCACGATCGAGTAGGCGGGCTTGTCGCTGCTCGCGTCGGCGGTGAAGTAACCAGCGCGTACCCAGCCCTCGTACAGGTCGCTCTCTACGTCGCTGGGGTTCCAGCTCTTGGGGAGGGCATCGGCACGATTACGTGGGTTCTCAGAGGCTGTGCTGGTCACCTGGCGATTCTAATTGAGGCCCGCGCAGGGCTTGACAGCGCCGCCGAGCTTTGCAGCCTCGCCGCTGAACGCTGTCGGCAACTCCGGCTCGCGACAACTCCGGCTCGCAGTTCTCGGCCCGCCCGGTTCTGGACCGAGTGGAGCGGGGGAGCGAAGCGGAGGAGCGGAGGGAGGGAAGAACCGGGCCAACAGGGCCGCGAACCCGCCGGAGCGAAGCGGAGGCAGAGAATACAGGCGGGACTCCCGGCGGATGAGGGACACCGGAAGCCCCGCCCTCGTAAGCAAGACTACCGGGGGTTCGAGCCGGATTCCCGAATCCATAAGCAATTCTCAGGATTCGGCCAAATCGCCCAGGGTAGACCGCTATTCGTTGCATTCACGTTGCGTCGGGCGCACCGCCGCGCGCGGCCGGGGGCACCGGCCGGGATCCGGCTCCCGCGGCGAAAGGCTGTCGTAGAGTCCGAAATATGCCGTTCGTCGCTCGTGGGGGAACGAAGATTCATTACACCGATACGGGAGGTGCAGGTCCGGCCATAGTTCTGGGGCACTCGATGCTCATGGACAACGAGATGTTCGAACCGCAGCGATCCGCCTTGGGGCGGGAGTACCGGATCGTCGCCATCGACTCCCGGGGTCACGGTCCCAGCTCGGACGACGGAACGCCGTTCAGCTATTGGGATCTGGCGCGCGACGCCTGGGCCGTGGTAGATCACCTGGGCATCGACCGGGTCGTGGTGGGCGGTGTCGAGGACGGCGCGTCCACCGCGCTGCGCATGGCGTTGCTCGCGCCGCCGCGGGTGCGCGGGGTCATCGTGATCGGGTGCACCGCCCGCGCCATGCCGCCGGATCGGCGGGTGGGTTACCGCGAGGTCCTGGACTACTGGGCCGGCGACGGCCCGCTGACCCCCACGATCAAGATGGTGTCGGCGCTGACCATCGGCGGCACCCTCGAGGACAAGCTGCCGTGGTGGGACAAGTGGATGGCCGGTGATCGCAGCCGGGTCCGGCTCACCACCGAATGCCTGATCAACCGGGATTCGGTGTTCGAGCTGCTGGGCGACATCGACTGTCCCGCACTGGTGTTGCGCGGATCCAGCGATCAGGCCTCGAGCCCGCGGGACGCGCTCGAGATCACCGCGGCCTTCGGCGGCCCGGCCGCGCTGCACACCATCGCGGGCGCGTCCATGGTCCCGAACCTCACCCATCCCGACGCGGTCAACGAGATCTTCAGGGACTTTCTGGCGGGACTTCCCGGGTAGCCGCGGCGGGCTCCGCACCGACCAGCCCGATGAACAGCTGGTGCGAGGTGTCCGGCGCCGTGCTGCGATAGCGCTGCACCACTACGTCGAAGATGGTGGCCGTCTTGGGATTCCGCAGCTTGAAGGTGGAGTCCGGGCGGCCGATGCGCACGTGCGCGTCCGCCCACAGCCTGCGGAAGTCCGCGTGCTCGCCCAGTTCCGCCAGCAGTTCGTCTATCTCCGCGCGCCCGTGCGCCTGCGCGGCGTAGGCGCGGAAGCGACCGACCATGAGGCGGGCCTCGTGCTCCCACTCCTCGATGACGATGCGAGCGCGCGGATCGGTGAACAGCCAGCGCACCACGTGCCCGCCGCGCAGCAGACCGGGGAAGGCCGCGTCGAAGGCGCTGTTGCAGGCGACCACTCGCCAGCCGTCGTCCAGGGCCGCGCCCAGGTGCGGCAGCAGGGCGTCCAGCGTGCGGCGCACGGTGTCGACGACGGGGTCGTCGCGGCGCAGCTGCCGGGGATTGCGCCGGGCGGGCTGCTGCTGAGCCAGGTGATAGAGGTGCACGCGTTCGGCGGCGTCCAGGCCCAGCACGGTAGCGAGGGAGTCGAGGATGGCGGGGCCGGGGTTGAGCGCGTCGCCCTGTTCGATCTTGGCGATATAGCCGAGGCTGGCGTGGGTGGCCTCCGCCAGTTGTTTGCGGGTCAGTCCGGCCGGATGCCGGGCGGTGCCCCGCGAACGGCGCTCGCGGACGAACTCGGCCAGCGAGGGCGCGCGCAGTGCGGAGGCGCCGGCGCCGCGGCTGCCCGGCAGCCCGATGTCATTGTCCGGCAAGAGTTCTCCCATTCGCCCGGGCAGCCTTCGTGACCTGCCCGAATTGCACAGTACCGCGCGTGGAACCGGCCCTCGCGGCGAAGTCGCGGCGGGCGCTACCCCTGCCGGTGGTACCCCGCCCGGGCGCCGGTCCGGGCAGTGGTACCGGCGCGCGGGGCAGGCTCTGACTGGGGCAGCTCACCGTTTGCCAAACGCTGTTGTGTCACTTGAAATTTCCCGCATGGCAATGACTTCACGCACCATTCGGATCGGCGATCAGTCCTTTCCGTATTCCTTCGGTGAGGACTGCCTCGACGAGATCGCCGCGGAGATCGCCGGTTTGGCCGCGGACACCCTGGTCTTCGTGACCGACGATCACGTGCTGGAGTTGCACGGCCGGGCGCTGTCCCGGCTGGCGGGCACGACTCCCGCGATCACGCTGAGCCATCGCGCGGGCGAGTCCATGAAGACCCTGGCCTGTCTTACCGCGCACCTCGAAACCGCGCTGCGCGCCGGGGTGACCCGGCGTTCGGTCGTGGTGGCGTTCGGCGGCGGCGTGCCCGGAAATCTGGCCGGGCTCATGGCGAATCTGCTGTTCCGCGGGGTGCGGCTGGTACACATCCCGACCACCACGATCGCCGCCATGGACTCGGTGCTCTCCCTCAAGCAGGCCATCAACAGCCCGGTCGGCAAGAACCACATCGGCACCTACTACGCGCCGGCGGCCGTCTACACCGACGTGCGCCTGTTCGAAACCCTCACCGCGCGGGAGCTGCGCTCGGGGTTGTGCGAGATGGCCAAGAACTGCCTGGCCATTCATCCGGCGGCCCTCGAACAGCTGCGCGCCGTCATCGATTCCGGCGCGCCGGCCACGCCCGCCGCGCTGCGCTGGCTCCTGGACGCCAGCATCGCGGCCAAATCGGCGGTCACCCGGGCCGATACCTTCGAACGGGGGTCGGGGCTGGTGCTGGAGTACGGGCACACCGCCGGGCACGCCATCGAGATCTGTGATCACCGGGCCCGGGGCGCGGCGGGGCTGTCGCACGGCGCGGCGGTCGCGGTGGGAATGCTGGTGGCGGCGCACATCTCGCACGCGCGGGGCCGGCTCACCGAGCGGGAGCTGCGCGTGCACTACGAGATCGTGACCGGGCTCGGGGTGGAACCGCGGCTGCCCGCCGCGGTGCGCATCGCCGATGTGCTGTCGGTGATCGGCGACGACAACAAGAAGGGCTATCTCGAAGCCCGTTCGGACGCGGTGCCTTTCGTCCTGCTCGACGGTCTGGGCACGCCGGCCCGGACCGGTGCGCTGCCGCTGGTGCACGTGTCGATGGACGAGATACGGGCGGCGCTCGAGGCGCTCGCGCTGCCCGCCGTCCGCGCCGTGGGCGTGTGATGCTGGCCGTCGAGGGCGGCGCGCCGATTCGCGCCGGGCGGGCCTGGCCGGTGTGGCCGCAGTACGACGCGGGCACCGAACGCGAATTGCTCGCCGCGCTGCGCTCGTCGCGCTGGTCGGTGAGCTGGTACGCCCCGGCGGGCGGCAAATCGCGGGAGCGGCGTTTCGCCGCGGAGTTCGCGCGCTACACCGGGGCGGCGTACGGGGTCAGCGTCGATCACGGCTCCAGCGCCCTGGTGATCGCCCTCGAGGCACTGGGCGTCGGGCCCGGTGACGAAGTCATCGTGCCCGCGCTGACCTGGGTGGCCCCCGCGACCGCCGTGCTGCGGGTGGGCGCGCTGCCGGTGCTGGTGGACGTGGATCGCGGGACCGGTTGCCTGACAGCGGATCACGTGCGCGGCGCGCTCTCCGAGCGCACCCGCGCGGTCATCGCCGTGCACCTGGCGTGCACCGCGGCGCGGGTCGACGAACTCGCGGCGCTGGCGGGCGAGACGGGCGTCGCGCTGATCGAGGACTGCTCGCAGGCGCACGGAACGCGGTGGAACGGCCGGGCCCTGGGCACTTTCGGCGACATCGGCGTCTTCAGCCTCGGCGCGGCCAAGACCCTGGCGGCCGGGGAGGCCGGGGCCGCCGTCACCGACGATCCGGCCCTCTATCGCCGCATGCTCATGCTGCGCGCGGATTCGCGCGGCTACCTCGCGGACGCGCCGCGCCCGGGCGAATACGAACTCGTCGAGGACTGCGAGATCATGGGCGGCAACTACTGCATGTCCGAGCTGACCGCGGGCGTGCTGCTCGATCAGCTCCCCCGGCTGGACGCCCAGCACGCCCACCGGGCGGTGCGCGCCGGCGAGCTGGAGGCAGGCCTGGCGGCCCGGCCCGGACTGAGCGCTATTCCCGTTCCGGCACAGGTGGATCGGCGGGCCGTCTACGAGTACGGCATCCGCTTCGAGCCCGGCGTCTTCGGTGCGGCCCCGGTCGAGCGGGTCGCGGCCGCGCTCACCGCCGAACTCGGCACGAAGGTGTACCCGCCGCGTCCGCCCCTGCATCGCAGCGCCCTGTTGCGCCCGCGGACCAAGGCGCGCTTCGCCCGGATCTGGGACGGCGCGGACACCTCCGGGCGCACCTTCGCCGGGGCGGACCACTACCGCGAACACACCCTGCTGCTGCATCACAGCGTGCTGCTGGGCGAACGCGGCGATATCGACGATCTGCTGGCGGCGCTGGACAAGGTGCGCGCGGCGTACCGCCCGCGCGGCGCGGCCCCGGAACAGGAAGTGGCGGTATGACTTCGGAGTTGCTCTCGGACTGGGACAGCCGGGTACTGGACGACATCGCGGTGCGCCGCGCCACCGAGGCCGATTGGGACGCGCTGCGGGACTGCTACTTCCGCGCCTTCGGCGGCGTGCACACCCGCGACTTCGACCTCTGGAAGCGGCAGTTCCGCCTCGCGGACGTGGCGGTGGCCGAGGACGTCTCCGATCCGTCCGCACCGTTCATCGTCGGCACCGCCTCGGTGATCCGCATGCGGGTGACGGTGCCCGGCGGCGGGCAGCTGAGCGTGGCGGCGTGCGCGCAGGGCATGGTCGCCACCACGCATCAGAAACGCGGTATCTACGCCAAGATTCAGAGCGAGCTGGCCGCCATCGCCCTGTCCGGCGGCTCGCAGGTGCTGGCCGCCATGCCCGGACCGGGCGGCAACTACGGCTACGTCGGCGTCGGCGCGTACGCCCGCCGGCTGCGAGTGGATCGCAGGCGCGCGAAACTACGTTCCGCGCCCGGTGATTCGGGACCGGCTCGCGAGCGCCGGTATTCCGAGTCGATCCCGCTGCTGCGCGAGATCTACGACCGCTGGCAACCCGTGACGCCGGGGGCGTTGAGCCGCAACGAGTTCTGGTGGCCGAGCACCTTCGCCGACGACTCCTGCGTGATCACCCACCCGGACGGATACGTGATCTACGACCTGATCGGCACGACGGTGTCGGTCCGCGATTTCTGCGCGGTCACCACCGCCGCCCATCGCGAGCTGCTGCGCTGTCTGCTCGGTCACGGCGAGTACGAGACGGTCGAGATGACCACGGCCGTGGACGATCCCACCCCGCTGCTGCTCGAGGACCTGCGCACGGCATCGGTGGCCGGTGTCGGCGCGAGTCTGTGGATGTGGATCCTGGACCTGCCCGCCGCGATCACCGCGCGCGCCTTCGCCGCCGACTTCCACGGCGTGATCGAATTGGCCGACCCGTGGGGAATGAGCACGGGCACCAGCGTTCTCGCAGTCCGCGACGGCGCGGGCGCCTGGACCGACGCCGGTCCCACTGCCGTCCCGGATCTGCGCATCGGCCCGCTGGAGCTGACGAGCGTCTACTTCGGCGCCCACACCGTCACCGAACTCCACCGCGCCGGTCGCGTCGAGGAGTTCGTCCCGGGCACGGTCGCGGCTTTGGACCGGGCGCTGGCGGTCACGAGACGACCCTTCAACAACACGGCCTTCTGACCACGCTGATCCGCACGAAGGCAGCCCGAATTCGCCGGGCCGAGCACTGCACCACCGACACGGACCTCCGAAGCGGCAGAGCGCATTGGCCGCCGAGGTGGTTTCCAAGCCCTCGCACGATCCGGTGATGGCCGTTCTGCCTCGCCGCCGGACCGGGCTCCTGTGTCCCCGAAGCGAATCCGGCCCGTACAGCTGCCCTGCTTTCGTTCGACGCGACCTCGACTCGCGCGGCGAGCCGACCGACCCGCACAACCCAGAAAGGTGGAATCACCGTGACGTATCGGCTGTGGATCATCGAGGCGGTGCGCGCCCGCGTACCGGCGTGCGGCGAGGTGGCGGCATGACGCGCGCGGAGAGCGTTCCCGGCGCCTGCCCCGTGACCGGCGGTGCGGGCCTGACCCGGATACGCACGCCCACCGGCGATTCCGCCTGGCTGGCGACCGGCTATCACCTGGTGCGCGAACTGTTCGCCGACGCCCGGCTGGGACGCTCGCATCGCACGCCCGAGACCGCCGCGCGGATCGGCGAGTCCGCCTTCTTCGGCGGCCCGATAGGCAATTTCGACACCGAGCTCGCCGACCACGCGCGCATGAAATCCATTCTGCAACCGCATTTCTCGCCGGGTCGCATGCGCGCGTTCCGGCCGCGGGTCGACGCTGTCACCGCCGAGTTGCTCGATGTCCTGGCGGCCCGCGGCGGGCCCGCGGACCTGCACGCGGAGCTGGCGGTCCCCTTGCCGTTGCAGATCATCTGCGAGCTGCTCGGGGTGCCGTTCGAGGATCGGGACAGCTTCCGGGAGTGGACGGCCGCCGCGGGTGACGTGGCCGATCGCGGGAAAGCCGAACAGGGCGCGGCCGACATCTTCGGCTACTGCCGGAAATCGGTGGAGCACAAGCGCGCCCACCCCGGCGACGACGTGACCTCGCGGCTGTGCGCTGATCCGGAGCTGACCGACGACGACGTCGCCATGTTCGCCATGGTGCTGCTGTTCGCCGGCCACGAGACCTCGGTGGTGCAGATCGGGGTGGCCGCGCTGATGCTGCTGGAGCAGCCGGAGCTGTGGCGGACCCTGCACGAACGCCCGGAGCTGGTGCCCGCCGCCGTCGACGAACTGCTGCGCGCCTGCGAGCCGACCAACCTGCCGCGGTACGCCCGCGTCGATCTGGCGGTGCGCGGGGAACAGGTGGCCGCGGGCGATCTCGTGCTGCTCGGGCTGACCTCGGCCAATCACGATGCGACGGTGTTCCCCGATCCCGCCCGCGTCGATTTCGCCCGTGCGCAGGGGCAGCATGTCACCTTCGGTTTCGGCAGTCACTACTGCATCGGCGCGCCGCTGGCCCGCATCGAAATGCAGGCGGCGATCGGGCAATTGACCGCGCGCTTCCCCACCATGGCGCTGGATGCCGGCCCGGCGGGCCCGACCCAGCGGGAGGAGGTCTTCACCCGGGGCCTGACCGCGCTCCCGGTCACGTGGTGACACCCGGCCGGGAGGTTCACAACGGGTGTTCCCGCGCAGGCAGCCGGGGCCCGGCGGCGGTTCGGGGGCGATTTCAGGGATATCCCGGTTGCAGGAACCCTTTTCGCTGCCGATCCTGGAGATGTGAACCCCCCGCTTGACCCCGGCTCCACCCCGTTGTCTTCCGCACCCCGCGTGGTGACACCGCATCAGGTGCATGATCTGCGCGGCGTCGCGATCCACGAATTGCGTTATCCCGCAACGGCCGCGGTCATCGTCGCCGGGGTGCCGGGGGCCGGCAAGAGCACCGCCCTGCGCAAATTGTTCGGCAGCACCTCCGACGCGGTGCAGCCGGCGCTGAGCCCGGACGGGGCGCTGCTGCTCGATTCCCAGCACTCGCGCAACTGGTGGCAGCCGCGACTGGAGGCGGTGCCGTACCCGCTGTGGCTGCCGATCGTGCACGTCACCCACTACCTGCGCATCCGGATGGCGCTGTTCCGCGCGGCCGGGCCGGTCATCATTCACGACTGCGGCACCCGGGACTGGGTGCGCTGGCTGGTGGCGGTGTGGGCGCGGGCGGCGGGCCGGACCGTGCACCTGATCATGATCGACGCTACGGCGGAATTGGCCATGGCCGGGCAGATCTCGCGCGGGCGGGAGGTGGGCCGGATGAGCTTCCGCTGGCACTGCCTGCGCTGGCAGCGCCTGATCGGCCTGGCGGGCGCGGGGGTCAAACCCCGGCCCGCGCCCAAGTCCGTGGTCATCCTGGATCGGGCGGCGGTCACGGCGCTGCACGAGGTCACTTTCGCGGCCTGAGCGCGGCACGAACGGTCGTGTGACCCGGGTCACCGCACCCGGATTCTATGAGGCAGCTCGCAAACACTTGCCCGCTTCACCTGCGGTGATGTGTTCTTGCTATACGGCTGGCGCCAGTCGCTTCCACTCCACTTCACGCATTTCACGCCGGGCACTCCATATCCACGCACAGCTCGGATCCACGCACAGCTCGGCAACCCCTCCCCGGACTTCGTGTCCACCGTTGGAAAGCGGGTCACCATGCGAGTCAGAGCTTCGAAGCGGACCACCGGCATCGCCGTGCTACTCGGCGCCGCGGCCGTCACCGGTTTCGCGGGCGCGGCAACCGCGTCCGCCGCGACACCGTTCATGATCCCGGACGTCGGCGCGGTCGGACTGGAACTGAGCCCCGCCGAAACCGGTTCCCTCGCAGACAGTCCCGTTCCCGCCCTCGCCGATCGCTATGTACCGCGCGGTGCGCTGAGCGTGGGTATCCAGCCCGACTCCGCACTCCCCCGGGACGGGGACCGGGTGTTCGCCGGGCTGAACGACATCGTCCGCGAAGCGGCGTCCCGGCCGGGTGGGTCGGTCGATGTGCTCGTGGATTCGGAGGGCGTGGCCGTACTCCAGGTCTGGTAAGCCCGGACCGGCCACGGGTGACCGGGACTTCACCGCACCCTCCGAAAAGACTGTGCCCCGCGCCGTACATAGCGATCGGCGAGGGCGGGAACGGGACTGTCTGCGAGGGAAC